>CAJYIL010000505.1 GCA_913774795.1 Pseudobdellovibrionaceae bacterium | reverse complement strand
AAAGCTCCTGGGCGAATCTCAAACTCCAGCGAAGACCGAAAACAAAAACCTCAGTCAAAGTACCCGTGCAGAAAGTATTCATCGGTCAGAGGATCTTGAAAGATCCAGAGACACTGCCCTTCGGGCGACACCGCGAAATAGTAATCGCGTCTCGGTGGAAGAGGTGTCGCGTCTTCCCACCACGCACTCTCGAGCCGCTCGATCGGCGTGCTCGAGAGAATCTTGAGTCGCTCAACCTCTTCAATCATCAACGGAATCGGATGATCGAGAAGTCGCGTCGGCCGGGGAGCCGATTTCACGATCGTGCCGTAGGCGGGCGTGTACGCGATCGACGGAGTGGCCACGCGCGAGACATGCGGCTCGAGCGCTGAAGATGCGCGCGCATCGAGTTCGGCAGAGGCGCCGAGCGCCACCGAGCCCGCGACCACAAGTGCACGAGACGAACTCGGCGTGTGTGCAGAACTCTGTGGAGAATGTGCAGAACTCGTCGCCGCAGTCGCCATGCCCGCATATTCGCGAGACGTATCGATCGCGCCCCCCACTGGTGCTCCACCAAATGAACCGCCGCCAAACGAAAGCTGAACACCTGCGCGCGACGCTTGCTCAAGCAAGATTTGCTGACGGCGCATCGTCACTTCTTCGGGGCGCACGACGAGCTCGTTCACGATCTGCCATGACTCTTCAGGCATGATCGCTTCTTTGAGCTCGAACAACCCGGGCTTCACCGATGACTGCATCAAGAGGCTGAACAGCGTCTCGAGGCGATCGGCATGTGTCACACGCGGTTCGAAGAAATCGAGCTGCGGAACTTTCTCGGCGCAAGGAACGACGTGAAGTTCAAAATCGCGAATTGGGTTCTCGAGATTCAACTCCGACAGGCGATTCTCGAGCAACGTTTTGAAAAGCTCGAGGTTACGCGAAGGAGTATTTGGCTCGATGACGACCCGGTGTTGCGCGCCTGAGTACTCGCAGAAGAAGTTGAACACCAAGCGAGACGCAAACAGACGACGACCTTGCAAGCGCGTGAACAAGTACTCGAGCGATTTCTCGGAGTGGCGCAAGAGCAACGAAACGAGAGAGATCGGAAAATCCAGGTGCACGTAATCTTCAAGAGGCTCTGTCGGGAGCAACGGCGAGATCACACAGCGGTCGAGGCCGTTCAGGCGTTTCCAGAGCAAAAGACCGACGTGTCCCCAGCGCTCGTTGAACGAAGATGAAGATAATTTCGCCAAGTCACCGACGTTTTTAAAGCCGATCATCATGAAGAACGTAAGGATCTGTTCGATTTGCGATTTACGTGCGCCGACTTGCGACCATGTCTGCACCCCTTCGAGGTGGACGAGAAGGGGGAGCGAGAGTCTTTTTAAGTTCTCTCTCTCCTCCCCCGGCGGGCAGATGGTATTTGGGTAGGCTGCGATGAAGGCCTGGGCTCCAGAAGGCGTGTCAGAGACAGAGTACTGAGCGCCGTAACCGAGGACTTGGGCAAGCGCACACGCGTCTTGCGCGCACGCTTCTTCACCATGAAACAAATGAGAGGTCGACGCGATGTCGAGGAAGATCCACAGGACATCGGCGTCGCGAAGAGACAAAGCCTCACTGGTGCCGTCAGCAGACGACACGCGGTACGTGAGACGAGGCGAGAACTTCAGGAAAGTTTCGGCGATCGCGAGCGCCGTGCGCTTCTTGTTCATGCGCGCCGTCGAAAGACCGGACGAGTTCGCTTGCGCGACCAACTTCAAGCAAAGGATGCGGCTAGCGTCGCGCGTGCTCAGCGCCGATGGCGCGTAAGTCTGCGGTTTCGACGGCTGCTTGTGCGGAGAAATTTGTAAATCGAGCATAAGTCAGGCTCCTTGCGAGCGTGTGCGGAGTTTGCCGATGCAGAGCGCGTTCGATCGTGAGGCGTTTGGGTTCGAAGTTCAGGATCAGCGAGAACGTGGTCGCGGCCGACCCCCTAGAGATCGCCGCCCTTCGCCGCGAACTCGCGAGTCGCGCGAAGTCAGCGGTTTGGTGGAGGAGGACCAACGCGACGTTTGCGTCTCGAGCCTGCGCTTGCAGCTTGCGCAGCTGATGCTCTCGGAATTGGAGAGTCCCAAGATCGCACCCCACAAGTTCAAAGATCGTAGATGACATGAGTTCTTGCAGGATGAAGAAGAGGTGCGAGAGTCGAGCCTTCTCGGCGTCTTTTGCCGCATCTTTCGAGGAAGCGTGAGCGGAGCCGTAAGAGCGAGCATCAGGCTGAACGGTAACAAACCGACCAAGGTTCACTCCTTTTTGAGCGAGCGGGAGAGGTGAGAGAGGAATTTCGCCGTTGATCCAAGCGGTCCATTTGCCATCGGCGATGACGCGCGCAGCGGACTCAACGAAGAGGGAAGTGGCACCTGTGCCGAGTGCGCCGCTGAAGAGCGAAATCGCGCCTTTGGGAAGACCGTTCCAGAGAAGGAAACGATCGAGGCTTTCGAAACCTGTCGGAACTCCTTGCGGAGCTTTGACCTGATCGTCTGAGCGAAGTTGATCGCCCAAAAGATCTTTCAATTGTTCGACGGCTGCGGAAGACATAGTTCACCCTTAAGACCCGAAATGCACGCACTCCGGCACTTGACCCAAGCACCACGCTTGGGACTCACCACTGATTTGCTTTTACAGAGAGCTCACCGACCGGAGAGTCGGTAAGTCGTTACATGAACCGACGAATCAAACCGACAACCACTCCGCGAACTTGAACTTCGCTCGGATCAAACCACATCGGAGACATGGTTGAGTTGGCAGGTCGCAATTCAATCAACTTATCGATCGCGCGATCTTGGCCTTCATCTTCTCCGGAGCCGCCACCGAGACGTTCGAACAAAGCTTCGATCGCTTCAGGCGGGACATTCTTCGCGCCTCGGTGAGAGTAGAAGCGTTTCACGGTCGCCTCTTCGCCGATCATCGCCACGACGATCTCACCGTTCGAAGCGGTGTTCTGGCGTTGAACCAGAATCACGTCGCCGTCGAGAATGCCGTCGTCGATCATCGATTGCCCTTGAACGCGGAGAGCGTAAGTACGATCGGCGTGACGAACAAGAGACGCAGGAACTTCGATAAATTCATCGTGCTCAACGGCTTCAATCGGTGCACCGGCCGCAACGCGACCGAGGAGAGGAAGTGACAACGACTCAGCGGGCATCAAAGCCGGCGTCAAAGACTCACGCGACGCAGCCGCGCTGCCGTCGTCTTCGCTTGAACGAACGCTCTGAACTGCCGACTGAAGAGTCGATGCAGGATGAAGAAGAGTGATCGCGCGTTTTTGGTTCGCCCAAGGAAGACGGATGTAACCTTTGGCTTCGAGTTGCTTCAAGTAACGTTGAACCGAGTTGTAAGAAGCAAAACCGAAGTGCGAGCAGATTTCTTGGTACGTCGGCGAAACACCTTTGGATGCGAGATATGTTTCAAGGAACTCGAGAACGTTTTTCTCTTTCATCGACAACGGAAGGGGAGCCTCAGCACGCACGTTCGCGAGCGTGTCGGCCGTGGGAACAGCCGCGAGTTTTCGAGTCGCCTTCTTTCCCGTTTTTGGGCCCGTCGTCGTCTTCTGAGTGCTCATCGTCGAATCCTTTCGATATTCGGTCGCCATCAGCGCCCAACTAGCCAGGCGCCTCATCTCAACAACCCTCTCACACAATCACGTGTAAGTGAAGTGTAAGAGATGTGTAAGTTAGATGTAAGTTATAAGCACAAAACGTGTAAGTCAAGACGGCGAATTCGCGAACTGGACTGATTTTTTGCGCCCGAAAAAAGCTGAAGAGTTTCGAAAACCTAGCGCCACCGAACCCCAGACTGGACCGGCAAACGCCCGAAAATTCGCGATCATTTACACTCCGCCCGCAGAATTTTGCAGCTTCCTAAAAAACGGTTCGCCGTCTTTGACCCAAGCTGCCGAGAGAGAGAAAACGAAACCATCCAAGGAGGCCCTCCATGATCCGCGCACTCGTTTTTGCTTTGGCTCTGACACCGATGTTCGCTCAAGCTCAAGACGCCCAATTCTTGCGTTCGCGTTCGAGCTGCTCAGCTCGTTCGATCGATCGCTTTTACTGCCCGTGGTTCTCCGGTGAATTCCGCGGCCCCTACTTCGATAACGGTTGCCGTGTGAAATGCTCGAGCGGTCAAAAGGCTGTCTGTTACGAAGCGACTTGCGATAGCAGCCAATCCGGCGAGCCGATTTACAGCCGCTGTGAGTGCAAGTAATCTAGATCAGTTTACTGATCGCCCGTCATTCGAACACCCGGATGATGGCGCTTCTGGAGGATGAGAACGAACGTCGTATGAGGTTCGTTCTCGTCCAAATAAAGGGCTCCGCCGTGAGCTTCGGCGATCGAGGCCGAGATGCTTAAGCCAAGTCCGGTCCCCTTGCCGACTTCTTTCGTCGTAAAGAACGGATCAAAAATTCGGTCGCGCACCTCAGGTGCAATGCCGGATCCCGAGTCGCTGATACGAAGCTCGACCGTCGAGGCTCTCTCGATGAAACCCAAGCGAATCCAACGAAGACCTGTCATGACCTCAACCGCGTGCTGAGCGTTCAGTAACAGGTTCACGATCACCTGAGAAATTTGCACCGAACGACATTCGATCGAGAGTCCGTCAGGAATTTTGTCGACCGTAAGTTCGATCTGCCGATGTCTGAACTTTTCTGTCGATAGCGAAAGCGCATCTTCGACGATCGGCTTCAGTGGAGCCAAAACGAATCGATCGTTGTCGCCATCGCGCGCAATCGAGCGAAGGCCCGCGATGATGCGCGAAATTCTCATGCAGACCGATTCGATTTTCTGCGCGGATTTGATGACTGTTTCGGGATCGAGTTTTTTTCCGGCCTCAGCCATATCGCGAAGACGAGAAGCGTAAGCGTGCGCGACCGTCAGGGGGTTATTGATCTCATGCGCAATACCGCCCGCCATTTCGCCGAGTGCGGTGAGCCGCGACGAAGAAGACATCAAGACCTGCTGCTCTTGAACTTGTTGCGCGAGCTCCTGCTCGTGGGTCACGTCGAAGGAAATTCCGTTGAATTGGAGACTGCCGTCGGCTCGGCGGGTGGGGGTGCCGATCGTGTTGACCCAAATGACGCGACCTGATGGCAGCCGGAATCGGCCGAGCCAATTAAAAGGCAAAAGCGATTCGCTCACGCTCTCGAGAATCGCGGCTGCGCCCGGGCGATCTTCCTCGATGATTGTCGGTGCGATGTCGGTGAACACCGGCGTCCCGATGAGTTCATCGGCGGTCGTCTCGTACATTTCCAAAACGCGGCCTGCGACGTAAGTGTAGCGGCTGAGTCCATCGTTCGTCGTGACGAAAGTGAACACCGTTGCCGGACAATTTTGGAGAAAGGATCTGAATCTCTCTTCAGCAGTCGCCGCCGCAGCTTCGGCGACTTTGCGAGGAGTGATGTCACGAACGATCGCAACGACGGTCTCACCGCGCGGGAGAAGGCGGGCTTCGAAGTATTCAAGACCACGCGGAGTTTCTAGAGTGTACTCGCCCGACTGAGGCAAACCGGTGCGGGCGGCTTCGGCAATTTTCTCGGACCAAATTTTCGCGATCGCGGGGGGCATCACCTCGGTGAGCTGCTGACCGATCAGCTCCTCGCGCGGCGCAATCAGCGACTCCGGCCTCGAAGTATGGACCTCGACAAATCGACCCGAGCGATCAAAGACAAAAAGCAAATCAGGAATGGCGCGCAAAAGAAATTGCGAGCGTTCCTCGGAGCGAAGCAAGCGCTCTTCAGTACGTTTGAGGTCATCAATATCGATATGCCAACCGGTAGCCAATTCATTGCCCCGGGGATCCACCGTTCGCGCAGCCGTGGCCTGAATCCACATGTAGCTGCCGTCTTTCTTACGTGCGCGACACTCGATTTTGAAGTCGGCGGTCTCGCGATTCAGGAACGGGGTGACGTGCCGGATATTTTCTGGAACGTCATCCGGATGGACTAAACTTCTCAGTGTTGCGAACGAGAGAGGAAGCTCGCCTGGCTTGTAGCCCAACATCGTTTCGAGGCGCTCCGAAAAATAAATGATGTCGCTCGAAATTTCCCAAGCCCAAAATCCTGCATCGCTCGATTCGAGCGCGAGTCTCCAACGCAGGTTCTCGTCTTCGCTGACCGACACGTATGGCTGGCAAGCCAACGAGAATCGATTCGAAATCGGATCATAACAAACACTTGTTTTTGTGATGAGGACCTGGCCGCGCGAGTTGTAAAAATCCAAGATTAAGGTGCTTGGCTCGCCGATCTGTTTGAAGGACAGCTTCGTTTGGATCCGCTCGCGCGCGATTTCGGCAACGAAATCATAAATCGGAAAACCAACAAGCTCGTCTTCTCGCTGCTTTAGATGCTGTTGCGCAGAACGGTTCGCGGCGAGGATCAAACCTCGGTCGTCGAGAACCATCATGATGTCGGAAGACATCGCGAAAAAGGGCGAGTGGGTGTCGGTCATGGAGCCCGCAAGCTACTTCGGGCCGCCGCCAAAGATCAATGAATCATGTGACGGCCTTCGAGAACCGCCTGGATTTCGTTATCGCGTTCACTATTGTCGATAGACGAAACATACCAGTCTTCGAGCTGGTGAAGCATTTTACGTTTAGCCATCAAAAAAGCTTCGTAGATATCTTCGTTCTGGCCTTCGGCTTCGAGACGATAGTCTCCGAGCGTCGCGACGAGGGTCAGGGAGTGTTCGAATTTTCCGTCTTCGTCTTCGTCTTGGCCCACGAGAACCGCAACCTGTGACTCCGGCGCTAGAAAGGGCTGAAGATCGACAAGGTTCTGGTAGATATAGGCTTTCAATTCAGGATCGTTTTCGACAGAAAAACCATCTGCGGTCGGCTGGGAAAGTGCTGATTCGCGTACCGTTTGCATTTGAGCCTCCTCTCACATGTCGATCATCGGCTTTTTAAGAAACTGAATTCGCTATTTGAGGTGTCAAGCGGGTGTAGAAACGTGCACTAACCGTCGGATGGTTGCGGTTTTGAAACATATGGGTTTGCGCGTTCACTAAATCGTAATGGCCACTCTGCCGCGTGCTCAGCGTATTCGACGCCGATCCGGGCCGAGGCCACGATCTGCGAACGCTTGAGCGGTGGAGCATCTTCGATGAACACTTCGCCGTCCGTGAGAAGAAGGGCATTGTGCTTTCGTGAAATTCCGAAGGCCGCACAGAGTTTGCCGGGACCGCTGGTCAGGTCGATCTCTTTTCGCGCTTTTGGCCGGCGTTTTTTCATTTCATCAACGCCCTCGGTCGGTTCAACCGCGCGTATCAAAACAGCTTCGGGCACGCCCATCTTTTGCGTGACGACGTTAAGACAGGAGTGCAGACCATAAATTAAATAAACGTAGATATGACCGCCAGCCATAAACATCGTCGAAGTGCGCTCCGTGCGCAATCCGCCGTACGAGTGGGCCGCGAGATCGATGACGCCAAGATACGCCTCGGTCTCGACGATTCGACCGGCCAATCGTTTTCCGTTGGGAAGTTTGTGCACGAGAATTTTGCCGAGAAGTTCTCTCGCCACTTTCTTCGTATCGCGTTGATAAAATTCAAGAGGCAAGATCATAGTCGCGGTGGTAGTTTGGTCGCCGGAGGTCTGAAATGCAAAAACATCCAACGAATGTCACCGAAGATCCAATTCCTCCCGGCGCACCGAACATCGATATTAAAATCGAAGAGAGCTGGAAGCGTCAGCTCGCCGATGAATTTTCGGCGCCTTACATGCAGAAGCTCCGCGCGTTTTTAAAAGCCGAGCTCGACTCAAATCATAAAGTTTATCCAAAGCCCTCAGAATGGTTCGCCGCTTTTGATCACACGCCGTTCGAGAAAGTGCGAGTCGTGATTCTCGGGCAAGACCCTTATCATGGACCAATGCAGGCGCACGGGCTTTCTTTTTCGGTGAAGCCGGGCGTTCAAGTGCCGCCGTCACTTCTGAATATCTACAAAGAGCTCGAGACCGACATCCCGGGCTTCAAAAGACCGACTCATGGGTATCTCGAACACTGGGCGGAGCAAGGTGTTCTTCTCCTGAATTCGGTTCTTACGGTTCGTGAAGGCGTCGCTGCTTCTCACCAAAAGAAGGGCTGGGAGGCCTTCACCGATAAAGTGATTCACCTTCTCAATGAGAAACGCGAGAATCTCGTGTTCGTTTTGTGGGGGGCCTACGCGCAGAAAAAAGGGGGCTTCATCAATCGCAAAAAACACCTCGTGATCGAAAGCGTTCACCCGTCACCGCTCAGTGCCATGCGCGGTTTTTTCGGCTCCAAGCCATTCTCGCAAATCAATGCTTACCTGAAAGAACACGGCCAATCGCCGATCGACTGGTCATTGCCTGACGGTCGCCATTAATATCGCTCAAGAGAGCGAGTCGGTGCTTGGATGTTTCGACCGTCGAGAACGAGGCGCTCGCGCGTCTTTGGGTTGTCGATCGTGATCAATCCGTCGCCTGATGATTTCAAGATCGTGCCGCGAGCGAGCGGCCATCTCGAAGTCTCCTGCTCCTGAGCGTGACCGTTGATCGAGGCGATCGGGTAGCGGCCGAGTTTTCCCGACTCCGGAGTAAACGAAACCGTGCGGCCCGTCGAGGAGCGATAGGTCGCAAGCGCGCCCTTCTTCAGCGTCAAGACGTTCTTCAAAACTTCGGTTTGAAAAGCCGCGAACGTCGTATCGCGCTCGCGCACTTCGATCATCACATAAGGTTTTTGTTCGAATGCAGCCAAGTAGAAGTCAGGCGTGTCGAAGAACTGCCATCCATTCACGACAGCCGTCGGCGCCATCGGCGCATGGAAGTTCTCACCGCACGCAAATCCGGGTGCGACACAGAGATTGTTCTTCTTCTCGAAATCAGGAGGGCCATCGATGTAGAACATCTCCGAGCGTTTTAAACCCGAGTGAGCCGGAATGACGATCGTCGAAACCGCCCACTCGTCGTTTTGGCCGGTGAAATAACCGAACTCACTTCTGAAGCGGCCGCCGGCGCTGATCAGGAAATTCGTCGATGGCGCATAGATCTCGACGTCGCGGTGATGCAGCATCTGGAACTGCGGAGTGGGAGAAACAAACAGATCGACGATCGAGTCGGGCACTTCGTACTTGTCGATCGCCGACATGAACATCATGTAGGTGCCGCCCTTATAGTTCATCGACGCATCTTGAAGCGGGATGAACGTGTAGTTACCAGTCTCGGGTGCCAAGAACGGCATCGTGTTCTCATACATCATCAACTCGTCGCTATCGCGCCACTCTTTTTGACGGCGAAACGGAGCGCGGCGACGAAGGCCGGTCGATTGAACGGCTGATTTCGCCGCGATGTAATCCATGATCATGCGTGCGGTCGTCTTCACGCGCTCGCCCCGAGCGTAGGAGTAGAGGGTCGTCAGCGCGATCATCGTGTAGCCTTGGTACGGGCGCGAGTTCAACTCGCTGAAGTCATTGCGCAAGAACTGCGACATGTGTTGTGCGAACCACTCGTCGAAACCGTTTTTCGAATTATCGTAAGCCGCATTGCCAGTTTCGTCGAAGATCAATTGGTTCGTTAAGTAACGAGCCGTTTCCGTCATCAAGATATGGTTCTCGCTGTCGGTAATTTTAATCAGCTTCGGACAATTGTTGAACGTGAACTTGATGTGGTGGTCGACTCCGCGCTCAGAAAGAAGCACGTCGCGAAGTTTGCGGCGAGCGGGTTCGGTCAAAAGGGTGCGGCCGGCTTCGTTATCGATGTAGGCCATATGGAGAAGGCTCATCATGACGAAGTCGTAATCGCCGACGCGCTGACAGACCGAGCCGAACAGTGCCATGTCAGTGCCCGTCAGCCACGGCTGAAAAGAAGGGGTCAGCAAATTCGCAGAAACAGCGGCGAGATCTTTTTTGAGAAGAAGGCGGGAGATCATCGTTTCGGCGAAGCTATCAAAGCGATCTTTTGGCGGAGTTGGGGGAGCGACGAGCGGGCGGGCCGCCGCTGATTCAATCAAACGTTTGCGCACTTCGATTCGCTGCGTGCGGGCTTGAGAAACGCTTGTCGCAGGCGGAAGTCCCGCAAACGAGACGTCGGCGCGCGCCGAAGCCGCCACGAAAAAGATCGCACCTAGAATGATCGCCAGCACGTGAAGTCTCATACGCTCTCCCGAAAACACGGAGTTTATCGTCGTCAAATTCAGACTCAAACTCGTGGGGTCAAGCAAGGTAAACTTTCTCGGAGTGTCGAGTTTTTGGTCGGCCAATTCCAGCTCTAGACGCATGAACGCGGGCGTGCGATGGTCGGAGGCATGACGAATATCGCCCGCTCTCTCTCCGTCGTTTTGATGAGTCTCTCGCTTTCGATCAAGCTTCAAGCCCAGTCGGCGCCGACCTCATTGCGCGATCAAATCGTCACGCAGTTTCGAACGGTTCATCCGCCAGTGAGGTGGGCCTACGATTGGACAACCGCGATTTATTTTTACGGAGCGACTCAGGCGGGTGTTTCGAAAGCCGATCTCCGGCGAGACTTTGCGGTTGTTGTCAGATCAAAGCCAGCCACGATCGACTCGCCTGATCTTTCGGCGATGTCACTTCCGGCCGCTCTTCTCATGCAGAATTCCACGAAGGCCGAACAAACTCCGCTTCTGCAATCGATCGAGGCGTCTAAAAAATTCTTTGCGGCCGAGCCGTTGAACGAAGGTGGCGTCTTCGATCACGTCGGGCGCTACAACCGACTCAACCCGTGGCTCCCGCCGACGTCATGGGTTGTACCCTCAAGCGTCTGGATCGACTCGTCGGTGATGTATGCATTGAATGGTTTTGAGATTGCTTTGCTCGAGAACAATACGTCGCGAGTCGCGTTTTTCACGGAGCAAATTCGGCGCATCCACAAACTTCTCTGGGACTCACGGGCAGAGTTGTACAAGCACGCCTACTATTTCGGTTCTCAGGAGTTCGCGCCAAATGCTGGATTTTGGGCGCGGGGCAACCTGTGGATGACGATCGCGCTTCTCGAGGCCTCGCAAAAGATGGGGAACGCGAATGACCGAAAAGAGTTCGAGGACCTATTTCGCGTGAACGTCGCCTCGCTTCGACGTCGTGTCGACCTCCAAAATGGTTTGCGCACGATGCTCGATTACGATGCCGCGACCAATCCTTTCGAAACGAGCGCCTCTGCACTCTATGCCTACGCTTTGATGAAAGGAGGGCGACTTGGAGTGCTGACCGCGGCCGACTCCGCCGACGGAAAAACTCTGGCCCAAGCTTTGGTGCGCCGAAATTTGAAGCAAGTCGCGCCCGGCCGAGTTTCGGTTCAGGGTATCTCTTGCCCGACGACCGCGATGAAATGGCCTTGGTATTACACGCGAATCGTCGGGATGTGCCCCGATGAGAGTTACGGCGTCGGGGCCGTGCTCATGATGCTGTCTGAAATGTAAGCTTGAGCGGCGCGGCGAAGCGCCCGAAGGCTTTGAGTTTTCAAGGGGTTTTCATTACTACTAACGCACCCATTCCGTTGGAGGAAGAGATGCGTCATCTTTTGGTTTTCGCCCTGATCGGGTCTGCTGGTCTTCTCGCTGCTTGTTCGTCAGAAGAGGCGAACGCGGCCATGAAAACGTTCGTGTACTGCTCAGAAGCAAGTCCATCGACGTTTAACCCGCAACTCGCGACCGATGGCCCGACGTTCAACGCAAGCTCGCGCCCAATTTATAATCGTCTCGTCGATTTCGAGCGCGGCACCACGAAGGTCATTCCTTCGCTCGCTGAGAAGTGGGATGTCTCAAAAGACGGCAAGACCGTCACATTCAAACTTCGCAAGAATGTTCAGTGGCAAACGACCGCAACGTTCAAGCCGACACGTCCGTTTGACGCCGACGACGTTCTCTTCACATTTAACCGCATGCTCCAAACGTCGCACCCTTACAACAAGGTCAACGGCGGCGTTTACGAGTACTTCAAGTCCATGGACATGAACAAACTCATCTCGTCGGTCGAAAAAGTCGACGCGCAGACCGTGAAGTTCAATCTCACGCACGCCGAAGCTCCGTTCATCGCCAACATGGCGATGGATTTCGCTTCGATCTTGTCGGCGGAGTACGGCGATCAAATGATGAAGGCGAAAACGCCAGAGAAGCTCGATATCGAGCCGGTCGGCACAGGCCCGTTCATCTGGAAATCGTACCGCAAAGACTCCGAAGTTCGTTTCGAAGCGAACCCGACTTACTTCGAAGGCAAATCGCCTCTTGATCGTCTCGTGTTCGCGATCACAAAAGATCCGAACGTTCGCATGCAGAAGTTGAAGCGTGGCGAATGTCACTTCGTCGCAGAGCCACCTCCCGCTGACCTCAAAGCTTTGCGCGCTGACAACAAACTCAACGTGATGGAGCAAGAGGGCTTGAACGTCGCTTACCTCGCGTTCAACGTTCAAAAACCTCCGTTCGACAAAGTTGAAGTTCGTCAGGCGATCTCGCACGCGCTCAACCGTCAGTCGTACCTCGACGCGATTTACCTCGGGAACGCGACTCTCGCGAAGAACCCAATTCCGCCGACGATGTGGTCTTATAACGACAAAACGGTCGACTACGATTACAGCGTCGAGAAAGCGAAAGCGCTTCTCGCAAAAGCGGGCTTCCCGAACGGCTTTCAGACGACGATCTGGTACATGCCGGTGTCTCGCCCTTACAATCCGAATGGCAAGAAGATGGGCGAGATGATGCAAGCCGATCTCGCGAAAGTCGGCATCAAAGCTGATTTGCAAACGTTCGACTGGGGCGCTTACCTCGATAAAGCTCGTTTGGGTCAACACCAGCTCATTCAAATGGGCTGGACAGGCGACAACGGCGATCCCGACAACTTTTTGAGCGTTCTCCTTTCGTGTGAGGCGGCGAAGAACGGTTCGAACTACTCGCGTTGGTGCAATGCGGGTTTCGATAAGTTGATCAAAGACGCGAAAGTCACGTCATCGCAAGCGGCTCGCACGAAGTCGTACATGGCGGCGCAGACCGAATTCAAAAAACAAGCTCCTTGGGTCACTCTCGCGCACTCGAAGGTTTTCCGCGCAATGACGAAACAAGTGACGGGCTATAAAATGAGCCCGCTTGGCACAGACACCTTCTACGGCGTCGACCTTAAGTAAGGTCATTAGAAAGATCGTTAAGTGATTGCTTATCTCCTCCGCCGCTTAGCTGAAGTGATCCCGACACTGCTCGGGGTCACGATCATCGCCTTTGCTCTCATCCGTATGATCCCGGGCGACCCGGTCTTGCTCTTGATCGGGGAGCGCGGCGCTTCGCCTGAAGTCATCGCCGAGATGCGAGCGACGTACGGTCTCGATAAGCCACTTCCGGTTCAATACGGCGTGTTCGTAAAGAACGCCGCCGTCGGTGATTTCGGTGAATCGATCGTTTCGCACCGCCCGGTCCACGAAGAATTCAGCGAGCGGTTTCCCGCCACTCTCGAACTCGGCGCTTTTGCACTTTGCCTCGCGATTCTCTTCGGATTACCGCTCGGTGTTCTCGCCGCCGTGAAGCGCAATTCGATTTTCGATTACTCACTGATGACGACGTCGCTGATTGGCTACTCGATGCCGATTTTCTGGTGGGGTCTTATTCTGATTCTCGTTTTCTCCGTGAATTTGGGATGGACACCCGTTTCGGGCCGCATCGATCTCGCTTACGATGTTCCGAATTGGACGGGGTTTTACCTCATCGACTCCTGGAAATCCGCAGACGGATGGCTGGCCTTCCGCTCAGCGCTCTCGCACTTGGTGTTACCAGGCATCGCGCTCGGCACGATTCCTCTTGCGGTCATCGCTCGCATGACTCGTTCTTCAATGCTCGAAGTTCTCGGCGAAGATTACATGCGCACGGCTCGCGCAAAGGGCCTCGCGCGTGGTCGCGTCATCTTCGTCCACGGTCTTCGCAACGCTCTTGTTCCGGTCATCACGGTCATCGGTCTCATGGCCGGTACGATCGTCACCGGAGCTGTTTTGACAGAGACGATTTTCTCGTGGCCCGGCATCGGTCGTTGGCTTGTCGATTCGGTTTTGCAACGTGATTATCCGGTCATTCAATCGGGCATCTTGTTGATCAGCGCGATCGTGATCTTCGTGAACTTCGTCGTCGACCTCGCGTACGCATGGGCGAACCCTCGCTTGAGAGGTGCGAAGTGAATTCGTCAGCTCTCAAGGAGTTCTGGTACTTCTTCTCGCAAAACCGCGGCGCCGTCGTGGGTTTGGTGTTGGTCGTACTTTTTGTACTGGTTGCGATCTTCGCTCCGTGGTTGGCGCCATATGATCCGGCGGCTCTTCATGACGGCGTGTTCTCGCAACCTCCGTTTTGGGCGGCCGGCGGCAACACGACTTACTTGCTCGGCACCGATGATGTCGGTCGTGATGTGCTCTCTCGATTGATTTACGGCGCGCGCATTTCAATGGGCGTTGGCTTCATGGTCGTCGTCTTCTCGCTTTCGATCGGCACCCTCCTTGGTCTTCTCGCGGGCTACGCGGGCGGCTTTATCGATAAAGTCATCATGCGCCTGACCGACATCTTGATGGCGCTTCCTTCGATCTTGCTCGCCATCGTCGTCGTGACGATTCTCGGTCAGTCCCTGACGAACGCGGTGATCGCGGTCGGCGTTGTCGTCATTCCAGGTTTTATCCGTCTCGTGCGCGCGCAGGTGATGATCGAAAAAAATCGTCAGTACGTGGTCGCGAGCGGGTCATTCGGGGCGGGTGCGGGTCGACAAGTCTTCATCAACATTCTCCCGAACACGCTTGCGCCCGTGATCGTCCAAGGAACACTCGGTTTCTCCGACGGCATCCTAAACGTTGCGGCTCTCGGCTTCTTGGGTCTTGGCGCTAAGCCGCCGACCGCTGAGTGGGGCACCATGCTCGCCGACGCGCGCGCTTTCATCGAGAGCGCTCCGTGGCTTGTGACACTTCCTGGTCTTTGCATTCTGATCGTCGTTTTGGCTTTCAACCTTTTGGGTGATGGTCTTCGCGATGCTCTTGATCCGAGGTTGAAAAAATGATTCCGGCAAAAACCGCGGGCGCGGGATCGCCTCTCCTGACCGTCGAAAACCTTCGCGTCTCTTTCGAGACGCGCCGGGGACTCGTCAATGTCATCGAAGATCTCTCATTCGAACTTCACAAAGGCCGCACGCTCGGGATCGTGGGTGAATCGGGCTCCGGTAAATCGGTGACGTCACTTGCGGTGATGGGGCTTTTGCCGCCGACCGCGCGCATTCCATCGGGCACGGTGAACTTCGACGGGCGCGACGTTTTGAAAATGACCGAGACCGATCGTCAAAAGCTGCGCGGCGGCCGCATGGCGATGATCTTCCAAGATCCGATGACATCGTTGAATCCATCGTTCACCGTCGGCTTTCAAATCGAAGAAGCTCTGCGAACGCACGGAATTCAAGGCGATCTCCGCGCGAGAACGATCGAAGTTCTCAAACAAGTCGGCATTCCTGATCCGGCATCACGCCTCGACTCTTATCCGCACCAACTTTCGGGCGGGATGAGCCAGCGTGTGATGATCGCGATGGCGATCGCGTGCGAGCCTGAACTTCTGATCGCCGATGAGCCGACGACGGCTCTCGACGTCACGATTCAGGCGCAAATCCTTCAGCTCTTAAAAGATATCCAAGCGAAGCGCGGAATGGGTCTTATCCTCATCACGCACGATATCGGTGTCGTCGCGCAAATGGCCGACGACATTCTGGTGATGTATGCCGGCCACGTCATGGAAGCCGGCCCAAAAGAAGAAATCATTCGCAAACCCAAGCATCCTTATACGCAAGCTCTTCTCGAGAGCTTGCCGGGTTCACACGGGATGGCGGAATTTAGATCGCGTCTCCCGACGATTCCGGGGCTTGTCCCGGATTTGCTCGCGCGACCGACCGGCTGCCAGTTATCGCCACGGTGTCCTTACATGATCGATGCCTGCACGGCGGCGGTGCCTGACGCACGACCGATCGAAGGTTCGCGCGTTCGCTGCATTCGCGCCGAAGAAATCATGACCAAGAAAGTTCTGAAGAGGGAGATTCTCAGTGAAACATAAAAGCTTGATCCTCGCCGTTGTCGCGTTCGCACTTGTTGCGGGTGCCGAGTCGAAAACAGTTCACTCGAAAAAGACGACAACGAACAAAGATGGTTCGACGACGGTCGAAGAAACAACGACGACGACGTCTGAAGAAACGACATCGACAGCTTCGGCGTCAGATGACGCGGAAAAAGAATCGTTCAAAGTTAAAGTTCAGAAAGAAGTCGATTCGCTCTCGGCGCAAATCGATTCACTGAAAGAACAAGCGAAGGCGACGTCGGCAGAGACTGCAGCGAAGCTCGAAAAGAAGGCCGCTGAGCTCGACAAGAAACGTGACGAGATCAAAGGCGATCTCGAAAAAGCGTCAGATAAATCAGGACGTGCCTGGACGCAGTTCAAAAACGGCATCAACAAAGCCGTGAAAGAACTCTCCTCGGGTTATAAAGAAGCAAAGAACGAATTCTCGAAAGACGCCCAAAAAGACTTGAAGAAAGAATCCAAGAAGTGAG
>CAJYIL010000504.1 GCA_913774795.1 Pseudobdellovibrionaceae bacterium | reverse complement strand
CGCAAGACACCTGATCGGCTTCATTCGTGAACGTGACGCGAAACTCCGCTGGCGCATGAATTTCGCTTGGATGGGCCTCCAGCCATTGGTCGATCTTCTTTTCGCAGAAGCGAAAGAGTTTCGATTTCGAAGGGCATTCGTCGATCGTCACTTGTCCTGTCGCTGATCTCATCATCGTTAGTGCACCGTCTTGTTAGAGACTTCAGCTTCGTTCGCGGTCGCTTCATCGTCGACGGCAAGATGCTCGAGACTTCGAGCCAAAGCTATACGCGGGTTATCGCCCGTCTCCCATGCTCTCCAAAGTTGACCACCGCAATGGATGACGACAAGGCAGCTGACTTCACCGAGGGTATCCTCGTCGAAGAAGGCCACCTCGTACTCTGAAGGCTGATCCTCATCGGAGCCCTGATGATCGGCGATCCAGGCTTTGACTTTTTCATCCACGAACCGATTGAACTTTTCGGTCGGAACGTGCTCGTTGACTGTGACATGACCCATTTGCTCTGCTGCCATTTTCTTGGCCTCCTGTAGTCCGCAATGGATCTACGCTCGCATAGAGCGTGACAAACCGTCTTACGAGGTGTGGTGTAAAAGATGTTTAGAAACCACGATGTCTCACTCAATGAGCGGGGCGAAGGTCGAGTTGCTTGATGAGTCATGTTCAGACAAAACCGCTCGCTTTTTTTAAACCGCTCTTGTCGCAAGTGATGCGCTTAATTGCGCGAAAAACACGGTTTCGCTGTCGCCCGGGCCTCGCCGAAATCCTGGCCGAGAATCCGCGCCTTGTCGCGGTCTTCAACCACTCCTCGCCGTTGTCTTGGCTCCCGGCGATCTCGCTTCTCACAACGCAGGCCTGCGCTCGCGGAGGCGGTGAACGTCGTCCGATGGGTGTGATGGATCGATTCTTTTTCTCGGTCCCGGGTTTGCGTAGGATTGCTCATCAACTCACGCAGACCGATCATCCTCTCGACTTCGACGAGCTCGTTGAAAAATTCAAAACAAGCGAGGGTACTGATATCGTTATTTTTCCCGAAGGATCCAATTGCTTCTTCGGGCACCCCAGCGAAATGCAGGCATTTCGATCGCCTCGATTCGTGGAGCTAGCCGTTCGCACCTCGACACCCATTCTGGTATGCGCGCATCGGGGATCCGAAAAATGGGCGACGGCCGTGCATGTCGATCCGGCGATAACCTCGCTCGTCGATTACCTACCTAAGGTCGTGGCGAATTTTTTAGGTGAACGACTCCGCGAGACCGGTCTCCTCACGATCCCTCGCATTCCTTCGAAGCTCGAATATTTCGAAATGGTTTGCGAACTCTATCATCCGATTTTGAAGGCGAGTGATCTTGGAGATGACCCAAGCGCCGCTCGCGAGAAAATCGAGCAGGAGGCCGAACGCGTAAGGTCAAAGCTTGAAAGTCTGCTCGCTGAAATTGACGCGGAAGAGGCTCACGCATGAAGAAACTGACTCAAGACGAGTTTTTAGCGACGCTTGCGGCACCGATGATCGAAGTTCCGCTCGACGCGCCTCCGCCGTTTGAGTTTTGGAATTACTTCGATGAGATCCCGAAAGCCGATTTCGACGGTCTTGATTGCGGAGACGAGTCTGTCACCTATGCGTGGAACCATCCCGACGGGACATTCCAGCATGTGCTCGTCGATTCCAATCGGGAGAACGCGTTTATGGTCCTCGTTCTCGATTTGAAGAAGAATCGAGTTTACGGGCACCGCGTGCTGACCGTCTCTGACGAATACGAAGTCTCCGAGTATTAAATCTTTTGATCGGTCGCAAGTTCTTCGACTTGCGTGGGTTCTTTCAAGCGTACCTCTTGCTGCTTTTTTTCGAGATCGCTTGCCAATTTCACGAGTGACCCGCGAGACATTTCAAGATGAGCCTTCGTTTTAAATCTTTGCGGGAACCAAGCTAGAAATTCTCGCTCACTTGAGCGACACAGCGCTTGGCGGGATTTGCCTTTTTCATCCAAGGTGTCTCCGACGAGTCGTGCGAGGCCCTGAACGGGTGACTGCTGTTTTCGCGCGGCAAGGTAACTGAAAGCGAGAGTTTTGTTCTTGATCGGAAGATGCTTTTCGATCTCCGTGAACCATTTCGGCTGCTCAAAATGAACGCGGTCGTGACACCAATCTCGATCGCTCACGAGGAGGGGGCAGTCTTGCTGATGAGGGCACGGCGCCCACAGCTCAAAGCCGGCCGCGATGAGTTTGGGGCGTTCGGATTGAAGTCGTCGGGCATCGCTTTTCGTCGAGGGTTCAATAATGATGAGGGCTTCGTATTCAAGCCACTCGCGAGGAATATCCTTGAGCTCGGTGAAGACGTACGAGGCGATGAGAAGAGAGTGCGCACCTTTGGCGCGTAGCGAGCCCGTCACCACCTCTGTTTTTACTTTTTGTAAACTGAGTTCGTTGAGGAGTTTCAGGGCTGGTTGCGAGATGTCGCGAGCAAGCCAAGAACTGGCTTCGCTGAGGCCGCCGGTCTGTAGTGACATGAGAAAATCACGAAACGCGTGAACGCCCGAACCCATCCCGGCGCCGTCATCAACGCCCTGAGAGAGTCCCTCGAAGAAACCTAAACGGGCGCACTCGCGCGCGACCAGCGCATTGCGGGAGTAGTTCAGCGGGAAGAAATAAACAAGCGACGCCACCTGCGCCCATGTTTCGTCCCAGGGCGTTTGCGCCGACGGATTCTCGAGATAAAAGTTTGAGAGCTTCATGACGGCGTCAGCCAACCGAGCCGGCTCGTCGAGTGAATAACCGCGCGCGTTCAGCGCGTCGCGAATCAGCGGTTCGTAGGTGTCTGGAAGTCGGGCGTCACGCAGTTGCATCTCGTTCGTTATGCGCGATAAGCTGCGGTCAAGCAAGCGGGAGGGGATCAGAAGTCATGGCGAAGACGTCAAAGAAAGTCGCAAAGAATGCTGCAAAGAAGGTCGCAACAAAGGCGACACTGAAGAAGGTTGCCGCGAAAAAAGCCGCGCCAAAATCGGCTTCAAAGCCAAAGGCGTCGAAGAAGCCTCAAGCCTCCTACCGTTTGAATGAAGGTGACGCCGTTCCCCGTTTTTCGACTGCGTCGACTTCAGGTCGAACACTCAATCAAGACGCGTACAAAACACTCGTTCTTTATTTTTATCCGAAAGACAACACGCCGGGCTGCACGCTCGAAGGCCAGGACTTCCGCCGCCTTTACAAAGAGTTTCAAAAAGCCGGCGCCGAAATCGTCGGGGTTTCGCAGGATTCCATTGCGAGCCATACCAAATTCAAATCGAAATGCGATTTCCCATTTGAACTTCTCTCCGATGAAAACGGCTCGGTGTGCCGAGCTTTCGACGTCATCCAGATGAAGAGCATGTATGGTCGCGAATTTGAGGGTATCGAGCGCTCGACATTCCTGATTCACGATGGCGTCATCAAAAAAGAGTGGCGAAAAGTTCGCGTCGACGGCCATGCCCAAGACGTCTTGAACGCGGTGAAAGCCCTTTGAAGATTTACGACATCTCGCCCGTGGTGAGTGAGCGGATCGCCGTGTTTCCTGGAGACACGGCGTTTTCACGAGAGGTCCTTCTCAGTATCGAGAAGGGTCACAACATTGGCTTGAGCTCGATTAAAACCACCGTGCATTTGGGCGCGCATGCCGATGCACCTAATCACTACGCTCGAAACGCAGCGGGAATCGCGACCCGTGATCTTACGCGGTACCTGGGCCCGGCGCTCGTCGTCGAAGCAAATGTTCCGCGCGGCGAGCGCGTCCAGCAAAAACACTTAAGCTCGGATCGCACGGCTGAGCGGATGTTAATTCGCACCAATACGTTTCCTGATCCTGAGAACTGGAATTCAGATTTCGCAAGCTACTCGCCCGAGCTCATCGAGGCCTGGGCAAAAAAAGGCGTGAAGACGATCGGAATCGATACGCCGTCGATCGATCCTGAAACCAGCAAGGATCTACCGTCGCACGCGATGGTCGCAAAATACGATCTCGCGATCTTAGAAGGCCTGATTCTCACGGACGTCCCCGAAGGGCTCTACACGCTCATCGCTCTTCCGCTCAAAATCGAGGACGCCGACGCCTCTCCCGTGCGCGCCGTCCTCGTCGATGATCAAGGGCGAGCCTTTAGCTCAAAGACTTAAACCGAGTAGTGGAAGCCCAGCTTCTTTTTCATATCCGCTGGAAGCTCCGGGAGCTTTGAGCGAGGAATAAAAAAGGTTGCAAGGTTGAACAAGTCGCTAAAGATGCGATGCTTGTCGGTCGCGGCTTTTAGATAATCGGCGCCGCTTGAACCGCCGGTTCCGATTTTACGACCGAGCATTCGGTGAGCCATCAGCGCGTGCCGATAGCGCCAAGTCGTCATCAACTCATCGATGTCCTGCAGAGCCGTGATCAGTTGAAACGGCAACTGAAGTACCGGCTGATCGCGGTAGAGCTGAATCAGAAGGACCGCATGCATCGCTTTATATGACAACCGCGCGCGCCCCTCGCGCAAAATCTCCTCGTACTTCGATTCATCGAAGAGAGACGCAAACGTCTCCTCGTTGGCATCGATCTGTTTAAGGTTTCGCTCTTTTTCTTCGGGGCTCAGGATCATGTGCTTACGGATGACCTCGCGATCTTCATTGAAGAGCTGCTTGACCGACGTCTGATACGTTTTCCAGAAATCGAAAGAATCAGTTTGAAGAAACGGAGTGCGCGCGAGCCACTCGTCGAGAAGAACGAAAAGAGATTTTTCTTGTTCGCCGCGCTCGAGTCGTTT
>CAJYIL010000503.1 GCA_913774795.1 Pseudobdellovibrionaceae bacterium | reverse complement strand
GGAGTTTGAAAGAGTCATCTCAAAAAGCTTTTTCCATTTTCGCGCGCGGTAGCCCGTCTCCTCCAGAAGCTCCCGCTTTGCCGCCGCGAGCGGCTGCTCGCCGAAAGGGCATCCGCCCTCCGGAATTTCCCAGGAGTACTCGTTCAACGGGTAACGAAACTGCCCGACTAAAACGACTTCGCGTTTCGAATTCAGCGCGATCACTCCGACTGCCATGTTCTTGAACTCGACGACCCCGTAGATACCGGGCTCGCCGTTTGGTTTCAAAACCGCATCTTCGCGCACTTTGATCCAAGGGTTTTCGTATTTTACGGCGCTTTTAAGTTTCGTCCACGGATTCTTTTTCGGCATGACCGACATCGTCTCTTAGGCGCATGCTCAGACGCAAGTCATGGATGCCACCTCCCCGAACTCCAAAGTCAAAACACAATCTTCGACGGATTCGCCTCGCATCCTCCTTTGGCTTGTCGCGATCGGGTTTTTCATGGAGACGCTCGATTCGACGATCGTGAACACCGCGCTCCCGAGCATGGCGCAGTCGCTTGCGGTCTCGCCACTCGTCATGCAGTCGGTAGTCATCTCATACACTCTCACTCTCGCAGTTTTTATTCCGGCTTCCGGTTTTCTCGCAGATCGCTTTGGCACAAAGAAAACCTATTTTGCCGCGATCCTGCTCTTCACTCTCGGCTCGCTGGCATGCGCGCTTTCGACGTCGCTCACGCAAATCGTGTTAGCTCGCGTCCTGCAAGGCTGCGGCGGCTGTATGCTTCTCCCGGTTGGCCGACTCTCGGTCTTGAGAGCCTTCCCGGGCGATAAATTTCTCGATGCGCTTTCATTCGTGACGATGCCGGCCCTCATCGGACCTGTCTTGGGCCCAACACTCGGCGGGTGGCTCGTGGAGTATGCATCTTGGCACTGGATTTTTCTGATCAACATCCCGATCGGCGTCGTCGGGTGCGTTGCAACTTATTTTGCCATGCCCGAATCCGAATCTCAAAAAGACCGAAAATTCGATGTCACCGGTTTCGCGCAGATCTCGATGTTCATGGTTGCGGTCTTGTTTGCCTTCGACGGCCTCTCCGAACTCGATCTCTCGCACGGGACCGTGCTGCTTCTCTTCTTCTTAGGTCTTGCGTGTCTTGTCTCTTACATCTTGAGAGCATCAAGAATCGCCCAACCGCTTTTCTCACTCTCACTTTTCAAAGTCCGAACATTTACCGTCGGTATTCTCGGCAATCTTTTTGCGCGGGTCGGTTCGAGCGGAATGCCTTTTCTCATCCCGCTCATGCTTCAGCTCTCGCTGAACTTCACCTTTTCAAGCGGGGCTCACGATGTTGCCGCTCGCGCTGGCCGCCATCGTGGCCAAAAGGTTCGTCTCACCGATCGTGAGACGAATCGGCTACCGAAACTTTCTCGTCTACAACACGCTCGCCGTCGGCTTCGGTATGGCTTCATTCGCGTTGATGACGCCGGAGCAACCGACTTGGCTTCGCATCATCCAGCTCCTGATCTTCGGGACCATCAATTCGATGCAGTTCACCGCGATGAACACCCTCACGCTCAAAGATCTCGATCGCGCAAACGCGAGCGGAGGAAACGCGTTGTTCTCGATGGTCCAGATGCTGGCGCTCTCATTTGCGGTCGCGGTCGCGGGCGCGCTTCTCGCCGCGTTCATGGACCGCTTCGATGTCCACCTCCATCCCGAATGGACTCTTCGGGCCTTCCATGCGACTTTTCTCTGCATGGGCGGCATCACGTGCACATCTGCTTGGATTTTCTGGCAGATCCCGCAAAAGCTCAGAGCCAAGCCCGATCAAACGGTCTCGCTCGAAGGGTAGAATTTTCGCGACTCCGAAAGGTCTTCCCACCGTTTTTCCCGGTTGGATCGCTCACTCTGAGAACTCTTTCAAGCGTGGTAAAATTCTCCGTCTGAAACGCCGGGAGTTTAACTATGAATTTGAAGTCGCTCGCTCTTCTTGTCCTCGCTCTTCCGCAAATCGCGGCCGCAGCGAAAGCTGAAAAAACGCCGACCGATTACTTAGCAACCGGCTGGAATCGCGGCTTCTACACCCCGTTCACTCAGCGCCTGGCCCAAATCAAAAGAGTCGCGCCGACGACGGCTGATCAAGCGAAGTGCGACGACTTCTACGCGAACGTGCGCCGCACGGGCGAGATGAAAATCATCTTAGGCGTTGGTTACTACGACTTCTCGGAAGGCGAGCCTTTCAAATTCCAATTCCGCCCCGATGGTTCGCTGGGCCTCGTCGATTACGACTTCGGAATGAATGCGACGCTGGATCAGGCTTTCGTTAAAATCTACCGCGACCTTCTCACGCAGAAGTGTAAAGGCGCGCTTCAGTTCTGCGGCTTCGACGAAAAATCACCAGGCGTCTTCATGAAAGACGTTCGTTCGCCCGAAGGCGCTCGCATCCGCGCGCGCGTAGAGCTTCGCTCACCGTCGATCTCCACTTCGCACGCGCAGAACGTAGGCCCGCTGAAAGCCACGCAAGATGCACGCTCGGCCGAAATCACGCGCTGGTTCTTTGGCTCGATCGACGGTGCGGATGTCGTCGTTTACAACGGTCACGCACGCAAAGGCGGAGGCCCCGACTTCGCCCCACCAAAACTTTTGGCCAACACGCACGTGAACTACGGTTGGTATAACAAGAACACTCCAGGCCTGAATAACCTCACGAGCGCTCTCAGAAACGCGCAGACAAAGCCTGCCGCCGTTCTCTTGATGGCGTGCAACTCAACGAAGCTGTTCTCGAAGCAGGTCGCGGCAGCATCTCCGAAGAGTGCGTTTGCCGGAATCACTCTTGTTCCGAAATCAGGCACAGTTCCTGTCAAAGGAACGATCGCCGGCATCGACTCGTATTTGAAGATGCAATGTCAGCAAGGTCTGACTCAAGAGATGCAGATCGATGAAGACATGCGTGCTGAACTCACACCGTTGACGATCAAGTGATATGAGCCTTTGCGGAGCGTTTGTCACTTTAGCTTTGAACGCGACACTCTTAGGCGATCAATCGCTGAAGGTCGCATCGGCCCAAGAGGCGCCACTCACGGAATGCTCGGCTCGTAACGAGGCGAGTAATCCGAATGCCGTCTTGAAGCTGAAAGACGCCAAAGGCAACGTCGTCTTTTCACAGACGCTCCGGATCGCTGATTTCGATTTTTATCTCACCGAACTTCAGCGCGGCGGACTTCCGGCCAAAGATGCCATCGTGTTCGTCAACTATCCGCGCACCGATGAAACCGCCAAAGCAAAATCGGTTGAACTCTCGATGACTGAATTTCCTTACCATCAATCGACACGACTCCCGTTGTCGATCAAAGGTCTCAAATGAAAACCGCACTGATCGCCGCGCTCCTTTTGACCGCCTCTCTCGCTCATGCAAAAAAGCTTTTGATCGTCACCGATCAACCCAGCGGCGCAAAGGCGCGCGAGATTCAGCAGCTATTTTTCAACACGGTTCCTTTCAAACTTTTGAAGGGTTCGGAATTCACGATCGAGGTGAAAGTTCTCGATCGCACCGACAAACCGATCAAATGTCAGGGAACGGTCCTCAAGTACTCGTCGAAAGAAATCGAGTCGCTAAAGTACTTCGCCGAGAAAAATGGAATGCCCCTCTCCAAGGATCAGATCGCGAAATACAAACAAGGTTTTTCGATTGACCGCCTCACGTCTTGCG
>CAJYIL010000502.1 GCA_913774795.1 Pseudobdellovibrionaceae bacterium | reverse complement strand
TACCTGAAGCGCTCAGACAACTTCAGTTGCTCGCACCCCTCGATAAGACATTCGATGCCGCCAATGTGAATTTCCGCTCTCGTCAATCGGCGATGGGCGGGCAGAGCGATCGAGGCCTCATCGCAGTTCCCGAAGGCACCGATATGAAAGTCCCGCAGCTCATGGCGATGCGAAACGCTCGAAAAGCGGGTGTGCATGCGGCAGAAGCCACGAGCGATGAACGCGTCAGCGTCGCACCTGTCATTGAGCCCTTCTTCGATTCACCCGAGCGGCTCGTCGTTCTTGCGCCGGGAAGCGTTTGGGCTACGAAGATGTGGACCAAAGAGGGATTCATCCAGGCCGGTCGTGAGCTTGCGAAAAATGCGATCGTCGTCGTGACAGGCTCTAAAGACGAGAGCGCTTTGTGCGCCGAGATCGCGCAGGCGATCCCGAATTCAACTTCGCTGGCGGGCCGCACGTCGCTCTGGGAATCCGCGCAGCTTTTGGCATGCGCCGATCTCCTGATTTGCAATGATTCAGGCGCGATGCACTTGGGAGCGGCGGCGGGAGTTCCGATCGTCAGTGTGTTCGGGCCTACGGTGCTTGAATTTGGTTATCGTCCTTGGGCAACGAACGCGCGCGTCGTTCAAACAAAACTACCTTGTCGTCCGTGCGGGAAACACGGAGCCCAGAAGTGCCCGATCGGGACTCACGATTGTATGAAGAAGGTGGCGGCGGCCGATGTGCTGGCCGCCGCTTCGGCGACTCACTCGGCCGAGTAATCGCGAACGTTAATTCCGTATTTTTTAATTTTACGGAGAAGAGTGTTCTTCGGGATGTTCGCCTCAGCGACCGTCTTATTGATCTTGCCCTTGTTCGCTTTCAACGCGCTGATGATAAAGTCTTTCTCGGCTTGTTCTTTGAACGCTTCGAAATCCATCGGTCCGCTGTACGAAGTCGGCACCGCGACCGGCGCCGCACCGACCGCACGTTGAACGGTGGGTTCAGGCGCATTGCGGATATTGTCGGGGAGAGACGTCGCGGTGATTTCGTTTGAGTTCTCAACAATGAACGCGCGCTCGATCACGTTCTCGAGTTCTCGAATATTTCCCGGCCAGCGGTAGCGCTTCAAGAGTTGGAGAGCGTCTGGCGTAATTCCCGAGATCGTTCGGCCATGACCTTTCGAGAAACGTTTCATGAAGTACGACGCGAGTTCACCGATATCGTCAGTACGGTCGCGCAGCGAGGGCAAGAAGATCGGCATGACATTTAAGCGGTAGAACAGATCTTCGCGGAATGTGCCGTCTTCGATCATCTTCTCGAGGTTGCGGTTTGTCGCTGCGATGATGCGGGCGTCGGTCTTTACTTCGCGAGACGAACCAACCGGCGTGAACTTTCGCTCTTGAAGCACCCGTAAGAGTTTGACCTGCATATCAGGTTTCAACTCGGCAACTTCGTCGAGGAAGATCGTCCCGTTATTCGCGAGCTGGAATTTTCCGATCTTGCGTTCGTGCGCGCCGGTGAAAGCACCTTTCTCATGACCGAAAAGTTCGGATTCCATGAGCGACTCCGGGATCGCGCCGCAATTGATCGCTACCATCGAGCCCGATTTGCGAGGCGAGTTGTAGTGAATCGCTTTAGCGACAAGTTCTTTCCCGGTTCCGTTTTCTCCGCGAATCAAAACTGTCGTGTCGACTTTGCAGAGGCGGTGAATGAGGTCGAAGACGTCGCGCATCTTCTTCGACGTTCCGACAAATTCAGATTCGATATCGTCATCAAAGATCGGGTTCGAGATCGCTAAGCGAGAGACCATCTCGCTGGCTTCATGCGCGCGGCGAACGATGTCGATCAAGCGCTCGGGTTGAACCGGCTTTTCGATGTAGTCGTAAGCGCCTTCTTTCACGGCCGCGATCGCGTCAGCGACGTTGGAGTGGGCGGTCATCAAGACGACAAACGTACGGGGATCGTGCTCTTTAATCGCGCGCAATGCTTCGATGCCGTTCATTTCGGGCATCCGTACATCCATGAGAACTAAATCCCAGTCACCGCTCTTATATTTCTCGAAAGCCTCGCGGCCGTTGGTCGCTTCGTCGATATTGAATTTGAATCCAGGAATGGCCGTTTGCAAAACGGAGATGACCGACTTCCGAAGCTCCGCTTCATCGTCGACGATCAAAGCGTTCAACGTGTTTTCCATCATACAGCACTCTCTCCTTCAACACCGCTTTCCGGGGCTTGTTCAGCGACCGGAATCGAGAAACCAATTTTTGTTCCGTGAACCGCCGGCTCGTTCGGAGTCGCCACGCGGCTTTCGAGGAACACGCGACCGCCATGAAGCTCGACGAAATATTTGACCAAATAAAGACCGAGACCCGAGCCACGCGTATCGTTCTGGGTTTTGCCTCGGATAAACTTGCCCCAAATCTCTTTTTGCTCCTCAGGATCGATTCCAGGCCCCGTATCTTCGATGACCACTTCGACGTTGTCATCCTTTTCGCGGGAGGTCACCGTCACGCGGCCGCCCTCAGGCGTGTACTTGATCGCGTTTTCCATGAGGTTCAGGATGACTTCTTGGATCAGCGTCGGATCGGCTTCGATCGAGAACATGGGTTCAAGATTGGATTTGAGCCAAATCTTCTTTTCTTGTGCCAGCGGAGCGATGCGGACCATCACCTTTTCGATATCTTCGTTGATGTCCGTGACCTCTTTGGAAATCTTGAAATCCTTGGCCTCAACCTTGGTCACCTGGAGAATGCTCTGGATGTAACGATGCAAATCGTCGGAGGAGCGGCGAAGACTCCGGAGATCGACGACCAACTCGGAATCAGGATGAGTGGCGAGAAGGCGATCGCAAATGGCCTGGATCTTCGCGATCGGCGTTTTCAAGTCATGTGACATCATCGAGACGAAGTTCGTTTTGAGCTGCTCGATCTCTTGAAGATAAACTTGCTCTTGCTCGAGTCTCCAGGTTCGCTGCTCATTCATTGCGAGCCGGTAGCTCAGGAAGACGATGTAAGTGGCGATCAACTGAACGAGCGGAGCGAGCACCGGCGTCCAGACTTTCAAGACGTCAAATGCGTAGGCGCTCGCGGCCGCGCCGAGCATTCCGGTCATGATGAAGAACACGAGCGCAACCGATTGCGGATACGAAACTAGAATCCAAAGAGAGAGGGCTAGTGCGAGAACCAGAATGGCGTAGTTGGCGAGCGCAGGAAGACGTTTAATCGTCTTGTTGTGCATCACGTTGTCGACGATGTTTGCGGTGATCTCGGTTCGGCTCATGCGACCGAGAGGAGTTTGCATTTGCTCGACGGGATTATTGAGAGAGCCAATCAAAACGATTTTGCCGCGGAGAAGGGTCGGATCAATTCGGTTTTCGATAACGTCTTTGAAGTCGACGACTTTGAAAACGTCAGCGGAGCCCGCATAGTTGATCAGCGTTGGATCTTGGTAATTGCGGAACTCTTTTGTCGTCGGGCGAGACATCTGCGCAAGTCGAACGCCGAGGTGAGGGATCGTCACGAGAGAGCTTGAGAACCGACGAATGCTGCCGTCGTCATCGGATCGAAACTGGCGAAGTCCTACGTTCGAATTATAAGACGACGCAAAAGCGGGAAGGGAGACGCGGCCGGCGCCGTCGACGTCGGCGCCCCAGATGATGCGTGGATCTTCGAAGATCGATCGTCGTTGGTTCAGATAACTTTGCGAGACGCGGATATTCTCGCCGAAGTAAAAGTTGATTCCAACCGCGGCGGGTTCGTCCGCGAGAACGGCCGTGAGAAGTCGCTCCCAGGGACGCGGATTCCAGAAGAACGCATCGCTCAAGCTCACGACTTCTTTGAGAGGCTTCAGGATATTGCGAGATTCGGGGTCGAGGGAGCTCCACTCTCGTTCGGAGATATCGATGATGACGACGTCGCCGCTCGGAGGCTTGGGGCCGCGAATCTGTAAGCGCGAATCGTAATTCGTAAAATCGTCGGCGATCAGAACGGCCGCGCCGATACCGAAACAGAGAAGTGCGCGCAACCAAAACGCGCGCGAGCGCCACACGACGATCGAGCGATAGAGAAGCGTTTTGCGCAGGGACTGAAGGCTGCTTGGCACGGTGACGCAAAGTAACAACCATCTGTGCTTTTCTCCAGGGGAATTTGCTTGTAAGTTTGGGCCATGAAACTGCTCAACGGCGTCCGTGAACTCTCTCAGCCCCTGGCCGCCTCGATCCTCACGATCGGTAACTTTGACGGTGTTCATCTGGGGCATCAGGCCCTGCTCGAACGGGTCGTTCAAATAGCCCGCGAGCAGAAAGTACCTTCAGTTTTGATGACCTTCGAGCCTCATCCGGTGAAGGTCTTGCATCCCGATCGTAAACTCACCCGTATTTTTGACTTCGAAGACCAGCGTGTTCGCCTTGAACAAGCGGGCATCGACATGCTGGTCGTTGAACCTTTTTCACGAGAGTTCTCGCAAGTTCCGGCCGAGCGCTACTTGAGTGAGTGGATTTATCGACCGTTCAGCCCACGCGCGGTGATCGTCGGTTACGACTTTAGCTTTGGCGCCGACCGCAAAGGTTCGATCGACTTTCTTCGCTCGAAATCAGACGACCTTGGGTTTTCAGTCGAGGTGCTTCCACCGGTCAAAGTCGACGGCGAAATTTGCTCCTCTACGCGCATTCGGCAGGCGCTCGAATCCGGTGACGTGGCCCTCGCGAACAAATTGCTGGGTCGATACTTTTACGTGGAAGGGATTGTCGAGCGCGGTGCCGGGCGCGGCCGCACGATCGGCATTCCTACCGCAAATTTAAGATCGAGCGCCGAGACATTTCCGGCGCAAGGGGTCTACGCCGCGTTCGCCGTAACGCCGACCGGCCGATTCAAAGCGATGGTAAATATCGGAACAAATCCGACGTTTGTTCATCAAGGTCATGTGACCGTCGAAGCCCACATTCTCGATTTCGATCAAGACCTCTACGGCTCGCAAATTCGCCTCGAGTTCGTCGATCGCCTGCGTTCCGAAAAAAGATTCTCTGGCGTCGGTGAACTGGTCGCGCAAATTCGCGCTGACATCGAACAAGGCCGAAAGGTTCTCTCGCAATGAAATGGGCGGCGATTTCAGACCGTGATGATTCAGCTCGGTTTGTCGCTCTCGACGAAGCGCTGAAAGCAAAGGGCCTTGAATCTAACTTCACGTTTATCGAGGCAGACGCCGAAAGTCTCGCCCTTGTCCTGGATGACGCTAAAAAGACTCAAACGCAAATTCGAATCTCGGGTCGTCTGGGATCTCTCGTTCTTCCTCTGCTCGAACGTCTGCCGTCTTCAGTCTTGTCGCTAAAAGCTTGCGACGCCCTTGTCTGCGAAAATAAAGAGTGGTGGCCCCGGTTCTATCTCGTCGAAGG
>CAJYIL010000501.1 GCA_913774795.1 Pseudobdellovibrionaceae bacterium | reverse complement strand
AACGCCGACAAAAACGCGAGCACCGGAAAAACGAATCGTGTTCTCATTTCTCGAAGTGCGAAGAACAAAGGCAGCGCAAGAAACGGCAGGCTGGGGATCACATAGCGTGGACCGAACGAAGCTCCGCCGCCCCAATAGACGATTGAGTCACCGAAGGCAGCCGTCATCGCAATGAAACCTGCGAACACGAACGAGCAACAAAGAATATCTCCTTTGTTGCTGCGCCAACTTGAGCGAACGGCATACGCAAAGCCGATGGGCACCAGCCACATGATCGGATTCAAGTAAAGAAGCCCGCGAAGCGGCAAGATCGTAATTTCAAGCAGGTTGCGCGCAAATTGTTTGATGAACGTGAGGCGCCAGAACTCGTAGTGAATGCCGTAGAAGCCTTCCTTCTGCGCTTGGAAAGCAGTGTTGGCTTCGGATTTGTAGGCCTCGTACGTCAGGAAGAACGCGTTCCCGAAAGCGAGCTGATTGTAGATCAAAAGCGGCAGCACGCCGACAACTCCCGCGATGCAAAACGGCAGAAGCCAATTCAGCCTCTTAATCTTTGTCAAACGAACGATCGTGTAGACGCCGACCGCGAGCCCCGCAATCCCTGCCGGGAATTCGACGGTAAAAGAAAATCCGAGACAGAATCCTGCGAGAAGAATCCACTTCAAGCCTGTTCCGCGATTTCGAACGCTCAGCTGTTGCACGAGATAGAACGCAATGAAGCAGAGGGCGCCGGTGACGACATGACCGAAGAAGATCGTACCGAAAGGATAAATGAGACTACCGAGGGAGAGAGTCAAAGAGATGATTACGGCTTCTTGCTCGGTGCCGCCAAGTCCCCGGCGGACGTAACGGAAAAGAAAAACGCAAAGAAGGGCGCAGAAAAGTCCAACGGTGAAAACGCCGGTGAGGTAGCAAACGAAATGGTAACGCAAATCAGAATTTGTTTCAGTCACGCGAAGAGCTCGATCGAAGAGCGCGAACGAAGGAAGTCCGAGGAGCGACAGGCCCGGAGCTTTTCCGCTGTAGTAGTGATGATCGACATTGATGAGATCGGCTGAGTTGTATGAAAACGTATCGACGATCAGTCGGTGCTCATCGACGATGGCCCGAATCGAGTCAAAGCGCGAATTCTCGTTGTGCCCGGAACCTGAGTAGAAGTATGCGCATGACACGAAAACGACCGCGAACAAAATAAACTCTATAGATTTATAGATGCGCGAGACTTTGACCATCGGTCTTAAGAGTTTCGTGTCGAGAGCGCGTCGTCAAGGTTTGACCATGGCTCGAGCGCAAGACAAGCTCGTGAGCGTGACGACAGAAAAAGTCCGAATCGCATTGATCAGTCTCCTAACGCTGATTGCTCTTGCAGCGGTCTCGCGATTTATTGGAGTGACCGAAAGTCCTCCAGGTTTTTACCGGGACGAAGCCGCGATCAGCGCTCAGGTGATTTGCATTCGTCAGTCAGGTGAAGATCTTCTTCAGACAAAGCATCCTCTTTTTGCCCGAGTGCTCGCGGGCGGCTATTTAACGCCGACGTATCTTTACCCAGCTATGGCCTGGACATCCGTTTTTGGCGACAGCATCCAGAGCTTTCGAGAATTCACAGCCGCTTTCTCGCTCCTTTTCATCTTTGGCTCGTTTGCTCTCGGCGCCCGTGTTTGGCGGTCGAAGGAAGCCGGTCTTCTCTGTGCGCTTTCGGCTGCGCTCTCACCTTGGGTTTTTCAGTTTGCGCGAATCGCCTGGGATCCCTCAATCGCGCCGGCTTACACGGTTTGGGCCTTTGCTCTTTTGTGGGGGCGAAAAAACTGGGAACTCGCATTGAGCGGCGTGTTCTTTTCTTTTGCCGCGTATTGCTATCCGCCGCTGCGGGTTCAACTTGCGATCATGATGCCGTTTGCCATCATCGGGCTGGCCCGCGCACGCGGCGATTGGCGGCCGTATGTCATTCCGGTTGTGACTGCGACCCTTGTGAGTTTGCCGCTTTTGATCCTGGTGTTTAGCGCCGATTTCCAAAAACGAAGTGTGATTTTAAGCGTCTTCAATTCTGAGTTTTTAGTGCGTGAGTTTGGCGACTCCTCGATCACTCATTCGTTCGTGATGATCGCAAGAAATTTCGTCTCACTTTTGTCGCCTGGCTATCTCTTCGCGTACGGCGACGAAAATCTTCGTCACTCGACGAGCTTGACGGGCATCTGGAGCTGGCTCGACATTTTTGCGATCTCGATTGCCGTAACCGAGGGGGCAAGGGCGCTCGCAATTCGTGAGAAGCTAAGCGCGCCCAGTTTCGAAGTCGTGTTTGTCGTTGCCGGTTATTTCGCAGGGCTTTTGCCGTCGGCGCTCACCTGGGAGGGTAATCCGCACGCGCTCCGGAGTTTTGGATCTGCCGTGTTTCTGGTCCTGGGCGTCGGCGGGATTTTGGCTTCGTCTTGGACGAGATCGAAGACGATGCGAGCTCTCATCATCGCAATCAGTGCGATCTGGGTCTTAAATTTCTACAACGCTTACTTCGTTCGTTACCCAAAGCTCGCGGAAGTTGCATTTGATCGCGCGATTCCAGACGGTGCCAAAACGCTGAGACAGGAAGGTCGCATCACGCAACTCCCAGATGTCATCGAGAGTCACGGGATCTATTACGAACCGATGGCGACGCAGTATTACATCTTGGCCGCAGGTGCCGAACGATGTCCGATTAAAAAGAAACCGGAAAAGAATTAGACCGAAGAAGTGCGGCCACGACCGATTCGAGGCCCGCACGATCGTCTTCCGTGAAGCGCGCCAAGTTCGGCGAGTCGACATCCAAAACGCCGATCACGCGTCCGTTGCTGATCATCGGAATCACGATCTCCGATCGCGAAGCCGAATCACAAGCAATGTGTCCGGGGAACTGATCGACATCGGGAACGACGAGGGTCAGTCGATCGCGTGCCGCTGTTCCGCAAACACCTTTTCCCAAGGCGATTCGCGTGCAAGCGGGCAATCCTTGAAAAGGTCCTAGAACCAACTCGTCCTCTCGCATGAGATAAAACCCGACCCAATTGATGTCGCGAAGATGAAGATGAAGCGAGGCCGCTGCGTTGGCGAGCGCCGTAAACCAAACGGGGTCGGCGAGTGCTTCGATCTCACGCGCGAGTTCGGAGTAGAATTTGGGACCAGGTGCGATACGGGTCGCGAGAGCTTCCATGCGAGAGGTTTTACTGATAGACCACCGACATGTCCACACTCTCAGACCTCTTGCT
>CAJYIL010000500.1 GCA_913774795.1 Pseudobdellovibrionaceae bacterium | reverse complement strand
CTTCGAAGCCCGAAGATCAAAACGACGTTTAATTCGTTCTCCGTGGAGCAGGCGTCGCCGACTTTTCGGCGTGAACCTTGAGGTTCTCGGCGCTTTGTTGAGTGGCTTTGGTCGATGTGCCGGCTCTCGTCGCATTGCCTGGCAATAAGGGAGCGGCGTCGGGGCTATCGGCTTTACCGGCGGTCTCAATGCGCGACATCGGAACCTGGCCGGAGTCGAGCATCGCTTTCTCGGCAGTTTCTTCTTTCGAATGCGCGATCGGTGTCGGGCCCGGTGTTGGCGTCGGGGCCGGTGTTGCGGCCGGCGGAGGCTGTGTCGTCGCCGAAACGGTTGCGTCGGGTTCAGCGAGATTCGCTGATGGAGCTTCAGGAATGCCGAGCGATGTTCGTATCTGAATCGGTGCCTGTTGTCCCGTCGAAGATGGACCAATTCCATCGCCGATCGATGAGCGTTCGTTCGCGCGAGCTTGCGCCGATTCTAAACCGTTCGTGTAGTTGCGAGACGCCATAAAATCGGCCGGAGTCTTCGGATCGAGAACGCTTGAGTAGTTCAAGTAACCTTCAAAAAGCGCGATAACGTCTTCGTTTTTCTCCGGCACTTCACGCATGACCATCGAGAGAAACGTAAACTCTTTCCAGAGACGGTTGTCGCGACCGTCTGAGAGATCGGTTGAAGCCATCTCGATGAAAACGGTTTGCAGGAAATCTTTGAGTGGCGTTTTTCCATCCCATTTTGAATCCACCTGGAAGATCAGGCGATCGACGATCTCACGGCGTGCGTTGAGTTCGTTACGGCGTTTGTTGAGTTCGTCGATTTTCTTCGTCACGATGTTCGTTCGGCGGCCTGCGACCTTGAGATCGTCGTTGCCCACCGAGAGTTTGATCGTTTCATTCAGCTGCTTACGAATGGCGTTTTCAAGTTCAGTCGATTCCGCGATCTGTTTGTCCTGGAGGATTTTCAGTTTCGCCAGGGTCTCTTTCTTCGTCGGAGCCGAACTCGCTGGTTCACGAATCGCCGACCACCGCATGGGCATCGGCGAGCTCAGGGCCGTGAGACCCCAAGTCGCGACGACGACGGTCGTGAGAATGATCGTGACTTTCACCTGCGGAGCCCTTTCGTAAGTGCGCGAATCCACTCAAAACCTATGCGAAGTCGCGGGGTGAATCTTCCCGCTTTTGCGTTCGCTGTGTGACAAGACAGACACACCCAACTCTGACTATAGCAATTCTCGCACCCTGCCTAGAGGCGGTTGTCTCCAGTCTGGTGTGTCCAAAGGGTGGACAGAGCCGGGAAAAGGCGCTCTTTTAAGGTCGTGAAACTCCCCATGTTTGTCTTCAAAGTCGGTCGCGGCTTCGGTGCGTTTCGCGCGGGCTTGCGAATTCTGGTCGCCTGCTCCGGCGGCGTTGATTCCGTCACGCTCGTTGATACGTTAGCGCGGCTGAGTCGACGACACGGCTTTTCCATCGCGCTCGCGCATGTGCATCACGGAGGCGACTCAGAGTCACGCCGTCAGGCTCGTGATTTTGTCGAGCGTCTGGCGGGTGGCTTGGGCCTCGACTACTTCGAAAGACGAGCCGACGTCGGACTGAAAAGCGAGGAGGCCCTCCGGGATTTTCGTCAGCGCGCTCTCACCGAAATGAAACTGGAGAGTGCGAGTGACGTGATCGCGCTGGGGCACCACGCTGACGATCTCCTTGAAACACGCCTGATGAGACTGATTCGCGGAACAGGCGCGCAGGGTTTAGGTGCGATGCGAGCGAAAACAAAGACGGTCATTCGTCCGCTTCTGGATTTCTCTCGCTTAGAAATTCTCACGTA
>CAJYIL010000499.1 GCA_913774795.1 Pseudobdellovibrionaceae bacterium | reverse complement strand
TAAGCTGTTCTTCGGTGAGACCAACTGACGCCAACTCAGGCCATGTGTAGATGACCGAAGGAACTGTGTCGTAGTTCACGTGACCGTGGCCGGTCGCGATCATCTCGGCAACGGCAACACCCTCGTCTTCAGCTTTGTGAGCGAGCATTGGGCCCGCGATCACGTCGCCGATCGCGTAGATCGAAGGAACTTTCGTTTGGAAATGTTCGTTCACGACGACGCGGCCCCGATTGTCGCGCTCGACTTGAACCGACTCGAGACCGAGTCCATCCGTGTACGCGCGGCGGCCGACCGAAACGAGAACAACGTCACCCTCGATCGAGCCCGGTTTTTTGTCTTCGCGTCCTTCGAAGTTGACCTTCACGCCGCTCGCTGATTTTTCGACTCCGGTCACGCCCGTGTTGAGCATGAACTCAAGCCCTTGCTTCGTGAGCGAGCGCTGAAGAAGCTTGGCCGAACCGAGATCAGACGCTCCGCCGATATTTCCCATGAACTCGATGCACGTGACTTTCGCGCCCAAGCGAGCCCAAACCGAGCCGAGCTCGAGCCCGATCACGCCGGCTCCGATGACGATCAAGTGCTTCGGAACTTTCGGGAGAGTGAGGGCTTCGGTCGACGTGATGATTTGCTTACCGTCAGGCTTTGCGAACGGAAGATCGATCGGCGTTGAACCGGTTGCGATCACCATGTTCTTCGTTTTGATCTCTTGAGTCGAACCATCGGCCATTTTGACGCTGATGGAGTTCGCTCCCGTAATCGTGCCGAGACCGTTGAAGACCGTGACTTTGTTCTTCTTCATCAAGAACTGAACGCCGCCTGTGAGATCTTTTACGATCTTCTCTTTGCGCGCCATCATCTTCGGAAGATCGAGTTCGAAGCCGCTGATCTTGAGACCGTGGGTTTCGAAATCTCCGTGCGACGCCATCGAGAAATGCTCTGACGATTCGAGAAGCGCTTTCGACGGGATGCAACCCACGTTCAAGCACGTGCCGCCGAGTGTTTTATCTTTTTCGATAATCGCGCACTTCAAACCCAGTTGAGCTGCGCGAATCACGCCCGTGTAACCGCCGGGCCCGGAACCAATCATGACCAAGTCGAACTCTTGAACGTCTGCCATCGTGCTTTAACCTTAAACTTAAATTTCCAACAAGAGACGAGCCGGATCTTCGATCGCCTCTTTCACTTTCACCAAGAACGTGACGGCTTCTTTTCCGTCGATAATACGGTGATCGTATGAGAACGCGAGATACATCATCGGACGAATCTCAACTTTGCCGTTGATCGCGACCGGACGATCTTGCGTCTTGTGCATGCCCAAGATGCCCGATTGAGGAGGATTCAAAATCGGCGTCGACATGAGC
>CAJYIL010000498.1 GCA_913774795.1 Pseudobdellovibrionaceae bacterium | reverse complement strand
GATGAGTGTGCTCGTGTCACGATCGACGGTCAGCTCATCCACGTCGTCGGCTACGCGGCCGTTGGCGGCGGCTGCGCTCCTCTTGGTGCGCAGTCGATCGTTCTCGATGACTTCAAGGTTTCGCCCGGCTTCACGGTCGGCGACTTCAAACCCAAAAACGGGGCCGCATCAAAGTCGATTTTGTTCACTCCGCTCGGCGGCGTTCAAGGTGCTGACGACTACACCGAAATTTTCGTGACCGACCCCAAAGGCAGCCGACAGGGCTACCGTATTTACCCGGCTCTTGGACAAATTCGCACTCTCCAGCCAGGCGCGACACCGTCTCCGTAAACTTATTTGATTTTCCAGCTCTGGACACTCGAGGTGTAGAAAACTGGCGAGCCCGGAGGCTGATTGGCGATCTGCTCAAGATGCTTATCGTAAGTAATGATTTTCTTGTTTGCGTTGTAGGTTGCGTAGTTGTACGACGAAATGCCGTTGTCTCCGCCGCTAAAGACGGAGTTGAAGTAGCGGCCTCCGCGATAGAAGACCGGGTAATAACCGATCGCAATCGACCCATTCAACGTCATCGTTGCTCCGCCGCCCGATGCCGCCTGCCAGTCTTCGATCAAAGCCGGCATCGAGTGTATCCCCTCGTTGCTGGCGGACATCGTTTCACCGGACCGCGCAGCGCGAGGCGCGTGCATCGCCCAACCCGTGATGAACGACACGTTATAAGTCGTCGAACTCGCGACCCGCGAGACGGCCTGGCTCGGGTAATTCGAAATTGCGAAAGGACCGTTTTGATCCTCCCAAGCGTTTGACATGATCGTGATCTGATCGCCGGCGATCAGTGCGGGTATCCAGTTCGTCGACGTCTCAGGGGTCACGACAGAGTTGAGATTGTAGCTTCCGAGAACATAGACCGGCATATTGCTGACGATCGAAAGACCTTTTTTGAAGACGGTCGTGCTGATATTCGCGCCGTTGTGAATACGAATCGCGTTGGGGAAGGCCCAGAGCTTATTGTTTTCAAACGGAACGCTCGAGGCGTATTCGTTGCAGCCCGGGATTTTAAATCGACGACCCATGCCAAGCGTCGGTCGATCGAAATCTTGACCGGCGACTCCCGCGGGTGAATCAGAGATGGCGTTTGAGCAAAGCTGACGCGGGAGACTTCGCTGCTGCTCATCTGCGGAAATGCCAATTTGATTCGTGTCGCCCAGTCGTGGAGGCACCGAGTTCTGAACTTTCGCGGTGAAGCCACCATCGTTTTGGAGAGGCCACTTCGACGGCGCATTCCGCGGCGTAAATCCATCGAGAGAACCGGGCCAGGTCGTCGTGATGTAGAGAATGCCGTTGAAATCGGTCTTACTCCCGTTGTGCGTGAAGTAGGAGCCCAACTCGCCTGCGCTTCTGTCTTCGAGTGCGGCCTGAAAATTCTCAACGTCAAAATTCGTCGGCAAAATGCGTGCTCGATCATCCGGAAGTGTCGATGAGTGCGGAAAAGCTTCGTAAACGATCTTCGCCCACCAGGCGACGTGAGGATCGTTGATGCCTGAGCGTGTTCCGTTCAAGAGGGCGGTTGCCTGTGACCAACTTGAACCCGGAGGCGAACAGGCGGAATTGGCATCGAATGGAAGAACACTTCGGCCGGTGACTGTCGTACTGCCGCCCGTCGGTGCGAACGTTCCCCAGGCCGTGCCGGCTGGGTTTGGGCAAAGAAATTCAGATTTCGCCGAAAGACCGAGGTCTGCGTGATCAGTGTTGACGAGATGTCCCGGAACCCAACGAGGGCCCGCCGCTTTCCTTGCGAGATTTCCGTATGAGATGGTCCCGCTTGTGGTGCTTTGCAGTCTGAAACCGACGGGGTCGTAGCCGTAATACGAAAATCGTTTCGGCAAAGTGACCCAGCCCCGTTGAATTGCGAGCTGCGCTTGCCCGACATCGGTGCCCCACGCATCCTTGGCGTGTCCTGGGTGATCCGACCAGATGGGCCGCCCGGGCCAAGAGTTGGTCGAATCACGCAGGTACCAAACTCCGTCGATGATGCGCACATCTGCATTGTACGCGTACTTCATCTTTTTCACGTTGTCTGAATCACCGGGCATGACCGGGTCCACCAAGAAGCGAAGGTTCTTGCTGTTAGAAACTCCGACGTAGGGGTTTGGGCCGTTGGCGCCGACCTGCGCCTGCACTTCGCTCGGGACAGGCAGAGCCAATTTCGCCACTTTGTGTGTTGAATCCTGTGCGTTTTGATTCCAATTCGATAATGCGTAGTCGACCCACGGGAGGCCCGAGTTATCGCAATTCGTACAGCCGTGATCGTTCTCCGGGCGCGCGCCGATCCCGAGACCGAATTGCTTGTCGTTGTCACCGACACTCGAACCCGCCGAGACGTAAGTTCGTAAAAGGGAGAAATTCGCCATGTTGGGTCCGCAGGCCGCGCGGCGCGAGTGCATGAGATTTCCCGCGACCGTGATCTTGGAAAAATAGAGACCGTTTTGGCCTGCGATACAAAGATCTCCGTTCGCATGAACGCGCCCGTTCACCTTCGTCTCTTGCCCCGGATTGAAGCCCGCTTGTTGGAGATCGACGAAATACATGAACTGGTGAAGACCCACCTGTGCCAGCGTGACGACCGCGTCGAAATGATGAGAGATGCGGTTCTCAGCCTCGGCCACACCTTTTGAAACGGTGTAAGAGAATTTCACGAGAACTTGCGGCGCGACCATGCCTTTGAACGTTCCGTTCGGGATGATCATCGTGCCCTTCGGAGTCATCTCCACGGAGATATCAGAGACCTGATATCCGGTCGGCAAGAGCGGCGGAATCGCGATTTTCAAGTACTCGGCAACGTCGGTGTTCGTCGCGTCGGGGCGCTCTTTCAAATAATCTTGCGTGAGCTGAATCGCAAACGCCCGCGTGCCGTCGGAGATGTAGAGAGCTTTTTGACGATTCACGAAGCGAGTCCCCGACACGTCGTAGACCTGCGCGCTTCCGAACATCGCGATGGTCGCAAGCGAAAGACCGGCGATCATCACGAGCATCATCAGAATCGTATTTCCGGTCTGCGATTTAATCGAAAACATAAACGCTCCTCGCGCCCAATTTCGCAACCCCGGCCTGCAGCACGAATCCCGGGCGACTGCGAACAGGCCCATTCAGCACCGAAGCTTGCGTCGCTCCACTCGACGATCCTCCCCCCGGCGCGCCGATCACCCAGCCGACCGCGATCATTCGCAGAGAGTTCTTGGGAAGGCCGGGAATCGAATCTGATTGATAGACGAATGGGGCCGCCGTCAGAGAATCATTCACGTGATTGTAAAGCCACTCATCGTTTGCACTCGTCTCATCGACAACCACCCCATCGGCCGGCAGGAAGTCGAATCCAAGAGCGACTTGAAAATCGAAGACGCGATCCGCGAGGACCTGAACTTTTCCGTCGTTCGGGCCTTCCGAGAGATCCGTGTAGACGTAGCGATTAAAGGTGCTGTTCTCCGTGTCGAGATAAAAGGCGTCGATGTGGATCGGAACGACCATCGCGCCAGCCCAGTTGTAGGTCGAATCGTTCACGTTATCGTTTGCGGCCATCGGGCCCGCCGACAGAGTTGCGGTACACGCTGTTGTATCCGCGCCACCGACCCAATACTGCTTGTAATCAAACCCATTGATGAAAAGAACTTGGTTTCGGTAAAGCGGTCGCACCGTCATGCAACACGTACTCACACCCGCATTGACCACCGAGTTGAAGGTCGCTGCTCCGGTCGTTGTATTAAACGCCGTCACCGTGCATGTCGGCCCTTCGTCAGACGACGCGATCGTAAGCCGGTCACTCTCTTTACATTTCTTAAAAATCGTCGTCGGATTTTTTTGGTCACAGTTATTCTCGACCCAGAATGCGGCGCTGGTCGGGATCGACATGCCGCCAGCGTTCGGGATCGTGCGCGCGAAATAGTTTTGAAGAAGGCCAAAGTCCGTTGCGAGCTCTTGACGGTTCTCCGAGGTTTTACCGGAGAGCATCGTGTTACTGACGAGAGTGACGACCGCAAGAACGATCACGGCGTTAATCGCCAGCGCGATCAAGATTTCCGCGATCGTGAGACCACGGCTGTTGAGGAGTGATTTAGTTACCGGTGTTTGAAGCACAGCTGAGCCCGCTTTCGTAATCTGGCGGCTTCGACCCCGGACATTTACTTTCAGCTGCCGTCGAGCCGTTACTCGCCTGACAGAAGACCGTTCTTGTACGACCGAGATCAGGGTCGCAAGGTCCCCACGATGTCGCCACCCACGCATAAGTCAGGATCGGTGTCGCCGTTGGAGTGACGGTCGGTGTCGGAGTCGGCGTCACGGTCGGCGTCGGTTTCGGCGTTGGCGTCACCGTCGGTGTTGGCGTCGGCGGACGCGGAGTTACCGTCGGCGTTGGTGTTGGTGTCGGCATCGTGCATGTTTGGGTCGTCGACGGCTTCGAGCCCGAACAGAAGTTTTCGGAGACTTGCGTGCCATACATGTCTCTGCAGACGACCGCGCGGCCTTGCGATCCTCCCGAACATTTGCTCCAAGAGCCCACGGCCCATCCGTAGGTCACCACGCAGTCTACGGTCGTGGCCGGTTTTTGACCCTCACAGCTGCTTTCACCCACGGTTTGTCCCGCGTTGTTGCGACACTCGACAATACGAGTCGCCTTCGAAGTCGCGGCATCACAACGGCCGAAATTACCCGTGTACCAGTTGTACTTGATCGGTGTCGCGGTCGGCGTCGGTTTCGCCGTTGGAGTTGCCGTCGGCGTCACCGTTGGCGTCGCCGTCGGCGGACGTGCCGTTGGAACAGTCGTCGCGGTCGCCGTCGGGGTTGGCGTCGGTGTCGGTGTCGGCGGACGAGGCGTTGGCGTCGGCGTCACGGTCGGAGTCGGTGTTGGCGTCGGCGCGGCCGTTGGGCTCGACAAAACAACGGGCTCCACCGTCGATGCGCTTCCGCGAACGATGGCGGTGCGATATACGACTAAATCCGCAGATTGTGAGTTCGACGAGCCTTCGCCCCATGATGCAACCGTTGAGATCCGCATGATTCCCGGAGAGGGATCATTCGATTTGACGACCCACTTCAGGCTGATCGGACCCGAGTCGTTCAAAGATGCGCGCCCGTTCGCATCGAAATAAATAGGCCCGTGCGCGCCCTCATCGAGCCAACCGTTGGAGCCGTTGGAGACAAGAAGTTGCTCTGACATATTTTGAAGCGCGAGATAACCTCTCGAGCCGGCGATGCGTTTGCCGACCATGTTCGAACTTTCGCCGGAGAGAAACAGGCAGGCGGCAATCACCGCGCCCGAAAGGCCGAGGGCAGCGACGGCTTCGATCATCGAGAAGCCTCGTTCGTCGCCAACACGCATGTGCGAAGGCGAGCGTTTTGCCTTGCACCAACGGAGTCTCGCTTTGAGACACTCAAGCGCTTTGACGAACAAGTAGTCGAGCATGAATTCATTAGACAGTTTGTTAGTGAATTGCGCAAATAAGGAAAGCGGCGGCGCAAGAGAAACGTACCGAGATGGAGCAAAGAGATGTCGACAAACGATTTCCGGGATCAATTGCTGAAGGGTTTCTGGCACGACTTAAAACAGCACCTTGAGCGCGACGCCATCATCGTCGTTGACCCGCACCTAGACCTCGGTCAAGTCGCCACCGACGTCGCACAGGATCGCGCGAGCACGATTCAGCAGTGGATCACCCAAAAACTCCTCGGGAAACCCTCTAGCGTTCAGATCGAAACCTGGAATGCGAACCCCACAAAGGAGTTTCAATTCCTGATCGTGCAGCCCTACGTGCTGATCCAAGAGACCACGGCGTCATCGACTTCGAGCACGACTCATTGAACTTCGCCGAGCTTCGTCAGTGAGAGCTTCACGTCGGTATCAGTCGGCGCAGGCGTCGTGAAAACGAGCTCCCAGTCGTTGTGGTCCTCAGGATCGATCATTCGTTGATGAATGGTCCATGTCTCACCCGTTTCTATCTTCGTGTGCGAAGGATGTCGCGCTTGAGGGTCAGTTCTTAAAGATCCGTGTCCGGACTCCCCGTACGCTTTCGCGAGGTCTTCGAGTTTTCTCGCCGACCACTCGCTGGAGTTGGCCAGCGAATTCACCGCTTCTTCGAACTGCCCCGTCGCAAGGAGACGAAGAAACGAGTAGATCTCGGTCATCACGCGTCGACGTTGCGCCTTTTCGGTTCGCTGAGTCTCGCGAATGAGCTCTTCGTTTTCGGCTTGAGCGAATGTCTTCTTTGAAACGAAAGACGGGTCACGCAATTTCTCCCACTCTTCGAGAAGGCTTGAGTCAACGCCTCTGACGATCTGCCCGAAATACTCGATGATGTCGTCGACCTGATCGTTCTTGAAGTGATCGGGCACGGTCTGCACGAGAGCTTTGTAAGTCTCGGAGAGATAGCGAAGGAGGAGCCCTTCGGCGCGTTGCAATTCATACTCGCGGATGTACTCCGGAAAGTTCTGGAAGGTCTCGAACATCTCGCGCGCGATCGACTTCGGCCGGATATTCTCGTGACCCACCCACGGATGTCGATCGGAGAACGCGTTGAACGTGTCGTAAATGAAATCGCGAAGAGGTTTGGGATGCTCGACTTTCTCAAGCTCCTCCATGCGTTGCTCGTACTCCATGCCCGCCTCTTTCATTTCGCGCATGCGAAGTGTTTTGGCGCGGTCGGTTTGCTTTCGCAAAATCGCGTCGGGGCTTTCGAGAATGGCCTCGGTGAGGGTGAGCACGTCAAGGCCGTAAGTTTCGGACTGCGGGTCGAGAAGCGCGAGCGCATCAAGAAGCCACAGAGCGAGCGAGTGATTGAGCGCGAAGTCTTCTTGGAGGTCGACGTTGACCCGCAAAGGATCCAATTCGATGATCCCCCGCTCAACAAGCGATCGGAAAAGCGCGAATGCGTGTGAGCGAAGCTTTTTCTGACTCGCGGGCGTTTCATGCGAATCGCGGATGAGCTTTCTCATCGCCTGGCACCCGTCGTCGTTGGTCCGCGCCAACACACTCAAAAGCATGCCGTGCGTGACCTGAAAACGTGATTCCAATTTTTCAGGCTTTGCGGTCTGCAATTTTTCAAACGTGGCCTTATCCCATGGCACGAAGCCTCGCTCCGGTGGCTTGGCCCGTACCATCTTCTTCGCTTTTTTAGGATCGGCCTTCGCTTTGGCCTCCATGCGCAAGTTCTCGATCACGTGCTCAGGTGCTTGAGCAACGACGAAGCCTTCGGTGTCGAACCCGCGTCGTCCCGCGCGCCCCGCAATCTGGTGAAAGTCGCGCACAGAAAGGATGGCGGTTTTTTCGCCGTCGTATTTGCAGAGTTTTGTAAATAGCACGGTGCGGATCGGAATGTTGACGCCGACACCGAGAGTATCTGTTCCGCTGATGACTTTGAGAAGACCGTCTTGCGCAAGCTTTTCGACGAGTACACGATATTTCGGCAAAAGACCTGCGTGATGAAGCCCGACTCCGTGCTTCAGATATCTTTGAATGTCTTTACCGAAGGGTGACGAGAACTTCGTTTCTTGGAGTCGCTCCGCGATTTCTTTTTTGATCTCTTTCGGGGTGAAGTCGACGCTCATCAAGCTTTGAGCCTCATCGGCCGCGTTGGCTTGCGTGAAATTGACGAGATAGATCGGCGATTTTCCGGCGTTGACGAGATCTTGAATCGTCTCGTGCAGAGGCGTTTCACGATACTCGAATGTCAACGGGACCGGGCGCTCTGAACCACTGACGATCGTCGTCGGCTTATCGGTCAGCTCCGTCAGTTTTCTTTCGAAGAATTCCATATCTCCGAGCGTCGCCGACATCAGAAGGAATCGGGAATTTTTCAAAATCAGCAGAGGAATTTGCCAGGCGCCGCCTCGCTCGCGATCGGAGTAGTAATGAAATTCATCCATGACGATGTCGTGCGCGAGCGCGTCAGCTCCGTCTCGGAGTGCCATGTTGGCGAGAATCTCGGCGGTACAACAGAGGATCGGCGCGTCGGGATTCACGGCTCCGTCACCGGTGACCATGCCGACTTGCTCCGGCCCGAACTCTTTGGCGAGGTGAATGAACTTTTCGTTCACGAGCGCCTTGATCGGGCAGGTGTAGATGCTGCGCCTGCCGATGCTCAACGAGTAGAAGTGAAGAGCGGTTGCGACCAGCGACTTGCCCGAACCGGTCGGCGTTTTGAGAATGACGTTGTGCCCCTCGATGAGAGACAGGATCGCCTCTTCCTGCGCGGGATAAAGCTCAAGGCCTTTTTCTGCGGCATATTCAAGAAAACGATCGAGAATGAGCGAATTAGAAAGCTCATCGAACTTCGGAACTTTTTTAAAGAGAGAGAAACTCATTTTTTCGAGGTGGATCCTGTAAGAGGTCGTTCGATCCACTCGCGACCTTCGTTGCCGTTGGTGACGCGTGAGAGACTCACTCCGTACAAACGAACGTTGTTTCGCGATTCGACACGCGCCACGGTGCCTTGGAATTGAATCGCCCCCGGCCCGCTCGGACCGATGGTGCCTTCGATCACTTGATCTTTCTCGAGTAGCGCGGCACTGCCCGCGCTCGAAATCTCGCGCATGAGAACGCCGAACTGATTGTAGTTGAGCGTTTCGAAAACGCGTGATTTACCATCCGGCATCTTCACGTGCATCGGGAGCCGACCCGTAAAGCGAACCGCGACTCGATGTTCATTACTCGGTGCGTGAACTTGCACGCGGGAGGCGGCACTCTCACGGGGCACTTGAATCAGACGCCCTGACGGAATTTCGATCGCGGTGAGATGGCCGTTGTAGACGCAGCCGGTGTCGAGGTTGATGCGATTGGCGAGAATCTCGGGCGAAGGAACCGGGGTGTGACCGTGAACGATTGTTTTCTCCCATCGATAGTCGCTAGACAGAAACGGCTGACGACTCCAGATGAGGGCTTCGGTATCGGCGTCGTTGATTTCGGACAGCGGCTTCAGGGGAACGCCCGCGTGAACGAAGAAATGCGTTGCGGTCTCGTACTTCAGTTTCAAGCCGTACAAAAATTCGATGTGGCGTTCAGGAATTTCAAATGTTCCGCCCGGCCCGGGATAACTGGCCAAGGTGGCGCCGCCGCCGTTCAAAATAAAAACACCGGCCCCCGGAGATTGTGGGCTTTCTAAGAAATCCAAGAAAAGCTGTTCGTGATTGCCCTTTAAGGCGACCACGTTGGTCTTCGACTGTAAATCGAGGATGATATCGATGACGCCTTTGGAATCGGGCCCGCGATCGATGTAATCGCCGAGGAAAACGACGGTATCGCTCGTTTTAGGATAAATTCGCGCCAAAAGGAGCTCGAGTTCCCGAGAGCAGCCGTGAATATCGCCGATCGCGTAAAGCATACGGCAATCGTCTACTTGAGAGCTTCGGATTGCAAGGGATCCGTGCTACAAACCGAAGCCATGTCTCAATCAGTTAGTCTTCTCGGATGCGGTTGGCTCGGAATCGCTCTTGCTCACTCCTCAATCGAACGCGGCCTTCACGTGCGGGGATCGACCACTCGTTCAAGCCGTCTTGCTTTACTGGCTTCACTCGGGATCGAGCCATCATTGTTGCGCATCGAGCCGGGCATGAAAGGCGAGACCGTCGGCACCGGTCCATTTTTTTCATCTGACTCGCTTGTCATCGATATGCCCCCAGAGGTCTCACTGGGCTCCGACTACCATCCGGGGCAACTCGAAACGATCTTCGAATTTATCCTCAGCTCGCCTGCTCGCCCTTCGCAACTCCTATATGTCTCATCGACATCGGTCTACGGGGCGGACCAAGGTGGAGTCGATGAAACGATCATGCCTCGGCCCGACACCGAATCCGGTCAGGTCTTAGTCAAGTCAGAGCAAATGCTCTCGGCGTTTGCTCGTTCGAACGCGCTTGGACTCACGATTGTTCGCCCCGGAGGGTTGATTGGCCCTGGCCGTCATCCGGGGCTCTTCTTAGCCGGCCGGAGCGACGTGAAAAACGGCTCAGCGGTCGTCAACATGATTCATCAACTCGATCTCGCCGACTTTCTGACGTCCCTCATCGCCGATCACCCGGTCGCGCCCGGCTCAACCGAAATCTTCAACGCCGTCAGCCCGCACCATCCCACCCGCGAAGAGTTTTACACGCGAGCCGCGCGTGCCATCGGCGTAGAGCCGCCTCTGTTTGCGCCCACCGAAAGAGGCGCTCAAGGAAAAGTCGTTAACGCGGAAAAACTTGTTCGCGTGACCCGACGTCTTTTTCGATTCGATGATCTTTACTCTGCTTTAGGTGCGACATGACACTTAACGAGCGCCGAGATTTCGTTTTGAAGCGGCTGGTTGAGCTTTATCCAAATCCTCCGGTGCCGCTGGATCACACCGATGCCTACACTCTCCTCATCGCGGTTCTTTTGAGTGCTCAATGCACCGATGTTCGCGTGAATTTAATTACACCGATTTTGTTTAACCGAGCGCGCACTCCTTTTGAGATGGTGAAATTGTCGGTCGAAGAAATTCAAGACATCATTCGACCTTGCGGTCTCTCGCCGATGAAATCCAAAGGCATCGCGGGCCTGTCTCGAATTCTTGTCGATAAATACCGCGGTGAAGTCCCGCGCACGATGGAAGAGCTTGAAGAACTCCCCGCGGTCGGTCACAAGACTGCGTCGGTCGTCATGGCGCAAGCGTTCGGCGTGCCGGCTTTTCCGATCGACACCCACATTCACCGCCTCGCGTTTCGCTGGGGTCTCTCCGATGGCTCGTCGGTCGAGAGAACCGAGCGTGATCTAAAAGAGCTCTTCCCGCCTCTGACCTGGAACAAACTGCATCTTCAGATCATTTTCTACGGACGCGAACACTGTACCGCGCGCGGCTGCGACGGCACCGTCTGCGAAATTTGCCGAACACTCTTCCCGAAACGTCGTACGGCTTTGCCGTCGACACGCGTACCGAAGAGTGCTCGCGTGAAGCCAAAGCGCGGCGACTCGATCGCGAGTCGCCGCGAAAAAGGGGTTGGTCGAGCAAAATCATCTGCCGCTAAAAAGAAAGCGGCCAAGCGATGAGCGAAAACAATCCTAGCGACAAGCCATCCGGCTCCCCGCCCTCTGGCGAATCGCCGCGCAAGCGCCGCGTTCGCTACAAAGGCACGCATCCGCGAAAATTCTCGGAGAAGTACAAAGAAGGTCGCGATGCCGAGATCAACGAGAAGATCATCGCTAAAGGCGGCACGCCAGCGGGCACACATCGCCCGATCATGGTCGACGAAATCATGAAGCATCTCGACCCGCAGCCCGGCAAGATCTACGTCGACTGCACGCTCGGTTACGGCGGTCACACAAGCGAAATCTTAAAGCGCATTCAACCAAACGGTAAACTGATCAGTTTCGATCGTGATCCGATCGAAAGCGCGAAAACCGAAGCCCGCGTTCGAGAGCACGTGAAACCCGCTGATGGGACATGGATTGTCGTGCACGACAATTACTCGTCACTCGAAAATCAGCTGAAGAGTCACGGCATCACGAAGATTGACGGCCTTCTTGCAGACTTGGGTCTTTCAAGCATGCAGATAGACGATCCCACTCGCGGCTTTACGTTTAAACAAGAGGGCCCGCTCGATCTGCGCATGAATCCGCTCGAAGGCGAGCCCGCCAGCGCGCTTTTGAAATCTCTTACGCAAGAAGAGCTGCAACAGATTCTCGAGGAGAATGCAGACGAGCCTCGTGCGAGATGGTGCGCGAAAGCCATTCTCGATCAGCAAAAGAAAAAGCCGATCGAAACCACGACGGAGTTTGCGAATGCCATCAAAGCGTGGATGAAAACGCTTTCGCCGAAAACACGCGAGCAAGAGGGCGACACGCCGATACGCCGTGCGATGCAAGCGCTGCGTATAGAGGTGAATCAAGAGTTCACGTCGCTTGATCAATTGCTTGAACAAATTCCGCGCGCGTTAAACAGAAACGGCCGCGTCGCAATCTTGAGCTTTCACTCTGGTGAAGATCGCCGGGTAAAGAAGTCGTTTCAAGCGATGGTCAGAATGGGTCAGTACCAGTCAGTTTCTCCCGATGCAGAACGCCCATCATTTGAAGAGCAAAGATCCAACACCCGGTCGAAATCTGCGAAACTTCGCCTCGCAAAGCGCTGAAGTCGCAGGCATCACTTGGCGCTGATGCCTAATTTTAGGGCTGCATTTGTGTCTCGATTATTGCGGATGCGTCACAAATCCTACAACTTCGACGCGACTAGACGTAAGTCTTTTCAATACCTTACGTATGTCTAGGCGCATAAAAGACGAATCGCGGTTCCACTTTGGAACTTATCTCTTTTCAAAACATTTAAGAGTGCGACAAGATTTTCGTCACTGGGAATGACGAACACGACTTCTTCCATGACGGGAGAGTCGATGACGACGCCGTCAAAACGACCTTTAAGGGGAAAAGTACATGGAGCGCACTTTTAAGAAAGCACTCGCGACACTCACTTTCGTAGCTGCGGCTGCGATCACGGTGGGCGCATCGATGCCTCACGAACTCTGCCACGGATTCTTGCCTGAGAACTCGATGAAGATTCCGGTCGGAGCACGCATCCGCTCGAACTTCTTTGAGGCGAAAGCAACAGGCGGCATCACTGAGAAGCAGTTCAACGACGTCATGGACCGCGTTGAGCGCTTGTTCGGCCCCGTCATTGCTCAGCAAGGTGGCAAATTGAAGTTGAACCGCAAGTGGACTGACCCAACGGTCAACGCTTCGGCTCAACAAATGGGCGGCCAATGGATCTTGAACATGTACGGCGGTCTCGCTCGTCACCAAGAGACAACTGTTGAAGGCATGGCGCTTGTCGCATGTCACGAACTCGGTCACCACATGGGTGGCGCTCCAAAAATCGCCGGCTGGTTCGGTGATGACTGGGCGACAAACGAAGGCGGCGCGGATTACTACGCGACTCTCAAGTGCTTGCGCACCTACTTCGCAGAAGACGACAACGCAGCGATCATCGCGGCGAACTCTTCGACTCTCGATCCTTACGGAGTTGAGCGTTGCAAATCGCAATTCACTCAAGAGAAAGACGTCCTCCTCTGCGAGCGTAACTTGATGGCGGGTAACTCGGTGGCGCGTCTCTTCATGGATCTCCACAAAGATCCGGCTCCTCCGCAACTCTCGACACCAGATAAAAACGTCGTGACTCAGATGGATGACGATCACCCGGCAACTCAGTGCCGCATGGACACATACTTCAACGGTGCAACTTGCAAAGTCGACGCTTCGATCGGCAACAGCAAAACTGACTACCGCCAGGGTTCGTGCGTTCAAGGAACAGATGAGTTCGGTTGGCGTCCTCTCTGCTGGTTCAAAGCCGCTAACTAAGTCAAAAGTTCACTGTGAAGTGACGAAGAACGCGGGCCCGAAAGGTCCGCGTTTTTTATTGCGAAACTTGGTACGGAGAATGCTTTTCTAGCCCATCACTGTTCAGCGCTTTGACAGTTTGGATCTGGAGATGTTCATCGTGACGAGAGTTCACTTGGCCCTGTTCGTTTTATCATTCGCCGGTCTTCAGGGCTGCACGAGCTTAGAGATGCCCGCGCCGAAGCCCGTCATCGTGAACCCGGCTGCCAACATGGCGCCGTCTTCGAAAATCGTTCGTTTCGCCGATTCGCTTGGCGCGGTCGTTCAGCGAACTGAAGATGCCAAGCTTCAATCGATGATCGCCGCTTTTGATTATTGCGATCGTGAGCAGCGCCTCGCGTTTGTCACTCCGCCGCTCGCCTACTCTCCGCGTATCAATTATTCGCGAGTTTCGACGTACTCGAATCGTCTGCCTGAAGAGGCGTCGGCCACATCATTCGTCGCTCCTTTCGAGTGCATCCAAGAAAAACACAGTGTGAAAACAGGCCTTCTTGAATCAGAAGATATTCCATCGGTCGAGCCCATTCGTAAACACGTCAGCGACTCGCGCGGAGGCGTGATTGTTCACCGAGTGAATGAGTCGTCTCGTTTTAAAGAGAACGATATCGTCGTTCGCGTCGCGGATTTCCGCGTGGTCTCGCGTGCGGAATTAGTGAAAGCCGTCGACCTCTCTCCGCTCGGCGAAGTCTCGTTTACCGTTGTTCGGTCAGGAAAACTCGTGACGGTTACCGGAGACGTTCGCGATACGACCGCGTCGACATCCGCGAATGCCTTGAAGCTTCTAGAAGCTCTTTGCAAAGAGACTGGCTCAAGCGCACCGTCTTGCGCCCGCCACGCGTTTACGACTGCGCAAAACTGAAACGGCTTATTTCAGGAATCGAGTGAACACCGCAAATCGCTGAGCCCGCTCAAGGTGCTCGCGGGATTTGCGCTTCTCCTCGGAGAGCGTGGACGAGAACAAATCATCGAAAAGGTTTTCGGCCGCTCGTCTGCGGTCGTCTTCACTGGTAAACTCATTGCGAATCGCGGTGATTTCTCCTGAGTCGAGCCACACGCCCGCGCACTTCGGGCATTCATCCATCGTGACCGAACGCTTGACGCTCGCAAAGTGACGCATCATCGGCATTTTCGGAACACATCTGGGACACGTAAGGCGATCCTGACTTGGGGCTCTGCGAGTGATAGAGAGCTTCAAAACTGACTCCGGATTCGGCTCGCTTGCTTCGTCGAATTTCTTGAACTCGTACTGATCGAACCAAATTCCGCCGCAGCCGCCGTCGCACACGTCGAGTTCTACGTTTGCGACAGTTCTCTTGGATAGCTCGTTAGCGCACGCGGGGCAATTCATGCAGGCAGTCTCCGTGATTGCATCCAGTTTAGGAAGCGCACTAGGGAATGGGGAGTCTAGTTATTGGCTCGCTCTGACGAGCGGACGTGTAAACCCGTCCACTCGTCAGAGCGGGCAAAAATCGCCAGGTGATCTCACAAGAACCGCCCTTCCCTGGATCTTCGTGGCGCGAACGTCTATATTGCGGAGCATGTCGATCAACTCCCAAAAAGATCTCGAAGGCCTTCGCAAAATCGGAAAAATCGTCGCGCGCTGTTTGCAGCTCATGCACTCGAAGCTTGAGCCAGGTATGACGACGCTCGAACTCGATCAAATCGGAGGCCGGTTTCTCGAAGAAAATGGGGCTCGGTCGGCACCCATGCTCACTTACAAGTTTCCGGGCTACACGTGCATCAGCGTGAACGAAGAAGCGGCCCACGGAATCCCCGGCGCACGCGTTCTAAAAGCTGGCGACCTGATCAATATCGATGTGTCCGCCGAACTTGGCGGTTACTTCGCTGACACGGGTGGTTCCGCGACCATTCCTCCGCAAAAGCAAATTCACCTCGATATCTGCAAAGTTGCGAAGCGAGCTCTCGAGCGTGCGATGCTCGAAGCGCGAGCGGGCGCGAAGATCAACCGCATCGGCCATGCGATCGAATCCGAAGCCCATGCAAATGGTTTCACCGTCATCGAAAATATCGGCAGCCACGGCGTCGGCCGCGCTCTTCACGAAGAGCCTGAGTTCATCGCAGGCTTCTACGATAAGCGTGATAAGCGCATCCTCAAAGAAGGTCAGGTCATTACGATCGAGCCGTTCATCTCTTCAGGCGCGCACGAAGTGTTTGAAAACGGCGACGGCTGGACACTTCAGACGAACCCCGGCATTTATACCGCTCAGTACGAGCACACGATGGTGATCACGAAGGGAAAACCTTTGATCATGACGTTACCGGCTTAGAAGTCGTCGCGCGGGCCAAATTGAAAGCGCGCTTTGAGGCGATCAAGCGCGGCACGGGTTGCGCGCACGGTGAGGCGCACTCCGCCATTGTCGTAACTCTCTGAGAGAACTTTCATGTGCGAGCGAATTTCGCCGATCGGCGACTGACCGCCGTATGGAATGAAAAGTTCTTCGTCGACCATCTCGCCTTCGAAATACAAAATGAACTTCTGGCGGAGCATCTCGAGATCAGCAGGATCTTTCGTCGACATCAAAATCGCGTCCGGGAACTCGCGTTGGCGTGCGAGCTTCTCTTCGAGCGAGAGCTTATCGGCTTTGTTCAACACGAGCATTGACGGGACATCGGTCGCCCCGACTTCGCGCAAAACATCGCGCGTCGTCTCAAGCTGCGAGCGGAACGACGGATCACTTGCGTCGACGACGAAGAGCAAAAGCGAGGCGTTCAAGGCTTCATCGAGGGTCGATTTGAAAGACGCGACGAGATCGTGCGGAAGTTTTTTGATGAAACCAACGGTGTCACTCAACAAGATCTGCGGACGCACTTGCGGGTGCAGCGGACGAACCGTCGTATCGAGCGTCGCGAAGAGCTTATCGGCGATGTAGACTTCGCTTCCCGTCATCGCGCGCATCATCGAAGACTTGCCGGCGTTGGTGTAACCGACGAGCGCAACGGTTCTCAATTCTGAGCGACGGGCGCGGCGTGTGTCGTGCTCGTTATCGATCGAGGCGAATTCGGTTTTAAGCTCTTTGATGCGGTCGCGAATTTTTCGGCGATCGAGTTCGACCGACGATTCGCTCGCTCCGCGAGAGGAGCCTTGGCGGCCGGAGTCGCCACCCGTTTCGCGAATGCGCGGAGCCATATACGTGAGTTTCGCGATCTCGACCTGAAGTCGTGCAGCGCGGGTTCTCGCGTGGCGCGAGAAAATTTCGATGATGACGCCGGTGCGATCGAGCACTTCGCAACCCAGCGCACGCTCGAGGTTGCGCATCTGTGATGGTGTGAGCTCGAGGTCGAAAATGACCGCGTCGGGCTTCGTGCCCCCAAGCCCTGATTCCGACGTGCCGCCACCGGTGGCCGCGCTCGAGTCCAGATCAAACTCGGTATCTTCGAAGACGAGTTCGTCTTCCTCAGCCGCCTCTTCGGCCGCCGCCGCTTCTTCCGCGGCCTTGCGGAGCTGCGCTTTCTTCAGTTTTGGATTGAGCGCATTGGGAATTGACGCCGCGGCCGCCGCTGCTCCGCCTCCACCCGTCAAACGGGCAAGCTGAGCCAATTTGCCTTCGCCCAGGACAAAAGCGCTTCCGGTGCCCGATCGCCGCTGCGAAGTGCGACCAATCACGTCATAGCCGAGCGTTTGCACCAGCCGCTTGAGTTCATCGAGCGACGCTTCGTTCTCGCTCTCTGAGACATGAGCGGTGGGAACGCCAACAAGATAGGCAGTCGGCCGTGCGTTAGGATGAACATCATGAAGGCGTGTCATAGGTGGAGAATAACTCAAGTCTTGGTGGAAGTCGCGCTTGCGATCACGTAGCATAGCTGTTTGTGG
>CAJYIL010000497.1 GCA_913774795.1 Pseudobdellovibrionaceae bacterium | reverse complement strand
GTGTCGAAGGCGTCGACGTGCTCTCGCATCCGGACTGTGACACATCGGGTTTGCGAGCCGACGCGAAAGCTGTTCTGCGGTTGGGCGAGTTCTTACAAATCGGCGACACCAAAAATTATCAGCGGATTTTTGGAGCCCGTTCATTTCACGACCGCAATTCGCTTATAGGTGGTCAAAACCGGGGGACGTTCCTGAAATTCTTTAGTCCCGGTAAGATCTTCGAACCGCGAAATACTCGCTTCACGAGCTACATAGCTAGTGAGAAGCCAGAGTTTGGGACATCCCTTTATAAAGAGTATAGAGCCAGAGACGTTGAAGAGAAAAACGCGACTGCTCTCCTCCGTGTCTGGGACTTTGGGCAGGATGATGATCTAAGACACAGCGCTGAGCGCAAGGACTTGGTCGAAAGGGAGCGCGCAGTGCTCCTACGCCTGAACGATCATGACCCGGATCTCGCTGCGGTCACGATGCGTTCAATTGCCCGCGATGCAGATCTCGGAAGTCGATATTGGGAGCTGTTCGAGCGGGACCGCCATCTACAGCGTCTCTCCAGATTTCTGGCTGACAAGGGGCAGGACCTCGATCTTTCCGATCGTCTCGATTTGATCAAGATCCTCTCGGGATATGTTGCAGGCCTACATCGAGTGGAAATCGCTCATCGAGATCTTGGCGGCCACTCAATCTGGATCGATCCGGGCAGGCTTCGTGTCGTTCTCTCAAGTTTCGGCGCCGCTCGTTTCCCGAACCGAAATTCGGCGGGTGCCGCACGAGTGAAGCTACTGGGCGCAGGTCTTAAACTGCCTGAAGATGCCGGTGTCGTCGATCAAGGGTCGGCAAGTTGCCAAGATGTCTTCCTTCTCGGTTCAGCGGCTTGGTCGATATTGTCGGGTGCGAGCTTGCCAGAGAACGATGGTGTACCTGACTGGTCCCTCGTCCCAGATGACGTCCGCATAAAGTTCCCATCTGATGTCATTGCGTGGCTTGCTCGCTGCGTTGAGTGGGACCCGGCAGCAAGATTCATTGACGGAATTCAAGCGCACGATAAGCTGTTGGAGGCACTCCGTACGGATGCCGGTTCGCAAGACGAGATTGATCTTTCCTCATACGAAGCTGAAATCGACCCTGCTTTCGATTATCCGGTCACGAAGATGATCGATCGAACTCGCGCACGAATCTACACAACCGAAGTCGGCAGTGAGACCCTTCTCGTTAAGAACTGGCCGGACCGTATTTTGGGCGATCGGTCGAAAAATGCCGCAAAGCTTGTCGAGTTCTTTGCGCGTGCCGAACGTCTCAGGTCGGTATCGAGTGGCAGGCTCCCGAGGGTGAGACTGGCGTGCCTTTCGCGCGATGGACTTTTTGTTCTCCAAGACTATCTCGAAGGGCGCGAGCTGGAGGGCCTGGACACTGCAGACTGGACGTCAGCTGAATACCACAGCTTCATCCTTGGCCTTGTCGAAC
>CAJYIL010000496.1 GCA_913774795.1 Pseudobdellovibrionaceae bacterium | reverse complement strand
CGAGGCGCGCGCAACTCTCTCCTCGCGCCTGGGCTCGCTTTCGGATCAAGTGAAGAGAACGCGGATGCGGCCGATCCCGGCTTTGAAAGTAAAGCCTCAACCCGAATCGCGCACGACGATTGAAGCGCCGAAAGGCCTCCAACATTTTAATAGCCGCGGTGGTTTCTCGACAGATGAATACGTCGTCGTTTTGAAACCAGGAGAAACGACACCGGCTCCTTGGATCAACGTCGTCGCTAATCCCGATTTCGGATTCATCGTGAGCGAAAGCGGCGGGGGCTATACCTGGAACTTGAACTCACGCGAGAATCAGCTCACGCCGTGGTCGAATGATCCGGTTTGTGATCCTTGCGGTGAAGCCTTCTTCATCACCGATCGTGAATCCGGAGCGCGTTGGTCACCGACGGCGGCACCGATCCGCATACCAGAAGCGATCTACGCCGCTCATCACGGACAAGGCTACTCACGTTTCGTGACAATGGCTTTCGGCGTTCACTCCGAGCTCACTCAGTTCGTGATGCACGACTCGCCAGTCAAAATCTCGCGCCTCGTTCTCGAGAACCGGAGCAAGAGCACCCGCAAGTTTGCGGTGAGCGGCTACGCCGAGTGGAACTTAGGTTTCAACCGTGCGCAGAACGCGCCGGCGATCATCACGGAGTTCGATACCGAATCACGCGCCTTGTTTGCGTGGAACCCGCGAAACAATGAACACGGATCAAAGATCGCGTTCTCGGCGATTCTGGGTTCGCATTCGTCTTACACGTGTGATCGCACCGAGTTCATCGGTCGAAATTCGTCTCTCGCGTATCCATCGGCCCTTTTAAAAGACGAGCCGCTGACGGGTCGTACCGGCGCAGGGCTTGATCCGTGTGCGGTCATGCAAACGCTGATCGAGATTCCTGCCGGTGAAAAAGTCGAAGTCGTCTTCGCTCTCGGTCAAGCGGTCGATCGTCTCGAAGCTCGTCGCCTGCTGACGCTCGCAAGACAGCAGCAAGTCGAGACGATGTATCAGGGAGTTCGAGGATGGTGGGATAAACTTCTCACAAAAGTCCAAGTCGAGACGCCAGATTCATCGTTCGATCTCGTTATGAACCGCTGGTACCTCTACCAAACTCTCGTCTGCCGCATCTTCGCGAGAGCCGCGTTCTATCAAGCCGGTGGCGCGTTCGGATTCCGAGATCAATTGCAAGACTCAATGGCCGTGCTTCACACGGCGCCTGAGATCACGCGCGCGCAGATCCTGCGGGCGGCCGCGAGACAATTCGTCGAGGGCGACGTTCAGCACTGGTGGCATCCACCGTTCGGGCGCGGCGTGCGCACGCACTTCTCTGACGATCTTTTGTGGCTTCCTTACGTGGTGTCGCAGTATATGCGCGTGACGGGAGACGCGACGATCTTGCAAGAGAACGTCACTTTCCTCGAAGGACCGCTGCTCCGCCCAGACCAAGAAGACTCATACTACACGCCTGCCGTTTCACATCAGAGTGCGACGATCTATGAGCACTGTGCTCGCGCGATCGATAAGTCTTTGAAAACGGGAGTGCACGGTCTTCCATTGATGGGTGCTGGCGACTGGAACGACGGAATGAACCACGTCGGCCTTGGCGGAAAAGGTGAGAGTGTCTGGCTCGCGATGTTCTTGTTCGTCTCGCTCGAAAACTTCGCGCCGATCGCGGAGAAAGAGGCGCAGTTCGATCGCAGCGAAGCGTGGAGCCTTCATGCCCGCAAGCTCAAAGACGCGGTCGAATCTCAAGCGTGGGACGGCGACTGGTATCGTCGCGCGTTCTTCGATGACGGAACTCCGCTTGGAACAGCGCAAGGGGATGAGTGCCGCATCGATTCGCTCTCGCAGTCGTGGGCGGTGATCTCCGGGATGACGGATCCGGCTCGTGCGCGCCAGGCGATGAGTTCGGTCGAGTCTCACCTCGTGAAATCGGAGGCCGAGATTATCGAACTCTTCACGCCTCCGTTCGACAAGACTCCGCTTGATCCGGGTTACATCAAGGGATACTTGCCAGGCGTTCGCGAAAACGGCGGGCAATACACGCACGCGGCTTCGTGGGTCGTGATCGCGTCGGCGTTGCTCGGGGAACGCGCTCGTGCGTTTGAGTTGTTCTCTTTCTTGAACCCGGTCCATCACTCGAAAGATTCGTCGTCGATGAATCGCTACAAGATCGAACCATACGTGCTCGCCGGCGACGTCTACTCGCAAGCGCCGCACGTCGGCCGCGGGGGCTGGAGCTGGTACACGGGCTCATCGGGCTGGATGTACCGCGCGGGTCTCGAATACATCTTGGGCTTCACGGTCGAGGGCGACGTTGTTTCGATCAAGCCGTGCGTGCCGCTTGAGTGGCAGGCTTATGTGGTCACCTACCGACACGGCCGCTCGAAGTATCGCTTCGTCGTTTCGGTCTCGGCCGGTCCCGCACCCGCCAGCGCCTGGACGATGAAGCTCGTCGACGATGGCCACGATCACGAGGTACCGGTGAGGTTTTAGGTTGGGGCTTGCGTGGGGGTTTGCGTTGGGGCGCGGGCTTGCGTGGGGGCGCGGGCTTGCG
>CAJYIL010000495.1 GCA_913774795.1 Pseudobdellovibrionaceae bacterium | reverse complement strand
TTTCGACGAAAAAGAAGCGCCGGCTCTTTTCATGAAGAACTCATCGATCGACTTCAACTGATTGGGCTTTAAAAAAAATGCGATTGCTTACGACAAGTTCCATTCAAGAACTGACGATGATCGCGCTTGTGGCGAGCATGGCCTCATCTGTCATCGCGGCTCCTAGATACGATGCGAATCGTTTCATGGCATCTTCGTTTCGCGATCATAAGGTCGCTTTACAGGAAAAGAACGTAGACGCATACAAACATGCCTCAGGATTTCAAATTCTCGAAGGCGCACAGTTGAAGCTCTCACGCACAGAGCTTATGCAGAGACGCTCAAACGCCGAAGACCCTTTTGAGACTCGTCCGACTCGTCGTCTCTTCGTTGATCAGCAAGAGGTTTCACTCCGTTTGCGTCCGAGAGGATTTACGCAGCTCAGACTCCTGAGCAGTCTCGGGGAGAGCCAAAAGCGTATGGACCAGCTCGCGGTGCGGACGGCGGTTTCAAAATCGCTCCTCGAGCGTTATCTGGCACTTTTGACATACGTACAGGCCAGCGAATCGCAACGCATCTACAAACAAATGACGTCGCTTCAAGCAAATCGAAGCGGAATGGTTCGGCGCGCGGCTCAGTCAGGAGCATTATCGGCTTCGGATCTTTTAAAGCAGCGTTCTTCGATGGAGAAGCTCGAGGTGAAAACGGGCGAGGCAGAATCCCTGCTATCGAACGCCCGCGCGACTCTGAAGTCGCTCGATGAACAGTTCACAGATTTTGAAGCGAAGCTCGAGGATTTTATCACCCCTGAGATGATGCTGAAGCAAGTGTCGACGACGGCGGTCGGCGATTCAAATATTGAGTACGCGCGAGAGGTGTCAAAGTACGCCGCCGATGCCGTTAATTATGATATCGCGCGAGACGGCCGCCTGATCGATTATATCGAATTCGGATATCGCAGCGATTTCGAGAGCCGGTTGTTACGCGACGATAGTCGCTTTGGGATCAGCATCGGAATCAATATTCCAGGCTTTTCTTCGGGCGAATTCAACCGCGCTGATAAAGTTCGCGAGCTCGTGAAGTATGAGATCGAAGCAAAAGACATTGAACGTGAATCGACTCTCCTTTCCAAGCAGGCGAAGGATTCACTCGAGCTTTACGCAAAACTTCACCGCACTCTGAGTGATTCGGATCGATCGGGCTCAGCCGAGCGCGTTCGTCGGATTGCTGTTAAGAGTGACCCGCTTCTTGCCAATTCGATCGACCTCGAGAATCTCGAAAAGCGGTTAAGTCAGCTCGACATCTTTTTCAAAGCGGGAGAAAGCTACCTCAACTACCTGGCGACGTCGGGCGCCTTGGCAAGCCGATCGCACACAAACTTCTTGAGCCGTGACCTCAAGGAGATTTCTCAGTGAGCGTGTCTCCTGTTTCACCACTCCTACTTCAGCGCTACGAGCTCAAATATCTCATCACGCCTGACTTGATCGAGCCAATCTCGAAGTTCATCGAAGGTCACTGCGTGATGGATTACTATTCGCAGATCGCGCCTCAAAACTCGTACACGATCAACTCGCTCTACTTCGATAACTTCACGAATCACCTCCTTCGCCGCAAAATCTCGGGTCTCGATAACACTTGGAACATGCGAGTGCGATCTTACGGGAACGAGCCTCAGCCTCCGTACTTCACCGAAGTGAAGCTGAAGAAAAACGACTTCTCGAATAAGATGCGAGCGAAAATCGGCGAGAACTGGGCCGAGATTCTCCAAACCGGAATCGTTCCCGACGACACCGATCCGAAGTCGCGCCAGTATCTTGAGCAATTTATTTTCCTGATGCACAAAGACGGGTGTTACCCACGAATCCTCACGCAATACCGTCGCAAGGCCTATCTCTCCGAAATCGACGGCTACGCGCGAGTGACCTTCGATCGAGACCTGCGCTATCAGTTTAGCGACAACATCTATAACGTCATTCCTGATGAACGTTTGATGTGTAACTACGACATCGACGAAATCTATCCTCATCCCGATGAGACCGTGATCCTCGAACTCAAATGCGAGAAAAGAGTCCCTTACTGGTTCAAGCAATTGATTCAGAAGTTCGAGCTCACGCGGCGGGGCTTCTCCAAGTACGGGAGTTCTATCATGGAGATCATGCAGCCGAAGGCGCCAGAGTTTCCATCGCATCGCGATCTCCAACCACGCTTCAATCACGCGGAGTTACTTAAGCCATGAAAAAGCTCATCGCAGTTTTGATGTTAGGTCTCACGGCCGCATGTCACCCGGCGCCGTCTGACGAAAGCGAGGACCGCGTCCAAAGCGAATCCTACCCGGAATCGTCGGCTGCTTTATCGAAATGGATTCGAACAAATGTCGCCGATTACTGGGAGTATGCGCGTTCTGCGCAACCCCTCCGCGATTTTTCATCCGCGGAGGGCGTCGTTGTCGGCGATACGCATCTGGCAAACTTTGCGCCGATCCCGGTCCGTTTAAACGATGGCTCAACCGTCATGCGCTATCTCGACGTCGACTTCGACGATGCAGGCCGCGCTCCATTTGCCTACGACTTCTTACGCTTGGTCGTTTCCACGAAAGCGACGAAGCGAGACACAAAGCTCAAAGAGCTCGTCGACGCCTACGTGCGCGGTTTGACCGGAGGAGCGCCAGTAGCCGCGCCCGCTGATCTCGTCGATGACTTGGCGATGTCGAGCGATCAGTACTTAAAGCTTCTGAGCGCCGACATCGACAGCAAAACAGGCTCAGGAAAATTCCGGATGAAGCCGGGTAAGATTGAGCCCTACCGTGGGCCATTGACCGTTGAGCAGGCGTCGGCTTTGCTTCCGGGATACCGAGTTCTCGATCTCGCTATTCGACCTGTCGATGACTCCAACGACGATGCTCGCATCTGGATATACTCAAAAGACTCAGCGGGACGCGATCGTCTCTTCGAGCTCAAGCAATATGTGCCGACACGTTTGAATGCGTGGGCGCCTCAGGCCGAACGCGGGCTTTGGTTCGATGAGGTTCGCTCCGCACTCTGGTCTTCGGATATCTCACGCGGCGAGTACGATCTGATCGACGTGGCGGGTCTTGGATCTTATTGGTTTCGCGAGAAGAAGCTCACCCTGATCGATATTCCGTACTCTGATAATGGCAAGAAGGCCGTCGCCTACGTACGAGCGCTCGCGAATTTTGATGCTTACATCTTGGGTCAGTTGCACGGCGCTCAAGCTTCGTCCGCCCCTTTCGCTTCGCAACTTCGCAACCCTGTCTCGAGAAACGAGTTTGAAGAACGAGTGAAAGAAGCGTCGAAAGCGTATTTGCAATCAGTCGCGAGCCGCGCGCACTAATGCTGAAACTCATGTTTATCTTTATCGTTTTATTCGCTCTGACATCATGGGCTTGATCAAGAGGCCGTGTGCCACCGCTTGAGCTTTGAATCCCATCTTTTCCATCATCGCCAGTAGACTCTTTTGGTTCACGAAGTTGTCGTCGGCCACGAGGAGACAAGCGTTTCGGTGCCTGGTCTGAATCGGCGCCAAACTCGTTCAGCCAACTTTCTCACGGTACTTGCAGCGGCTTGAGTGAAAGCCTGAAACAGCTTCTGCTTTTCGACGTCGCGACGACGTTACATCTTATTAACAATCTCGACGCCGGGCGAGCCCGTGTGCTAGAGTCGAGCGTTCCTGATCGGGATTTCATGTGGGGGCGTATTGGCTTCGACGTGGGGACTGACGTTTGAGGAGCATGCCGGGGCGAACGAGGACCTCGTTAAAAACGTTCACTTTGTAGTCGGCAACGATTACGCACTTGCAGCTTAATTAGTTAAACTGCCTTTGGTCCTTACGCGGTTGCGGTAAGGGTAGCCAGAGTAACATTAGCGACCTCGCGAGCCGTTGGTTTTCTCCAGCGACGGTTTGCTAAAAAAGCTGGGGGAGGGGTGCGCACGAGTTTGTCGTTGGACGCTTGTGCATCATCCTTAAAACAGCGACTAAGCATGTAGCCCGCCTCAACACCGACGCTTCGCGGACCCGGGTTCGACTCCCGGCGCCTCCACCAATTTTTACCGTGTTTCTGGAATTCCGGATTTAGTTCCTGATTCCGGACTCGCCTGACTCTAAATCCGTTTTACGCGGTCGCCGCTTGTTCCCGAGACCGGCTCCCTCCTTGCTTTACCCCGTTCGGCAGGCCTTTGGGCCTTTAATCAAACGAACGGGACCCTATGTTCAAATCTCTCTCGATCCTCGCGCTCAGCGCGGTTCTTCCAACGCAAGTTCTTGCAGCCGCAACAGAGAGTACTCGGTGCGCAGCTGACTCGCTCGACCCAACACAAGCGGCCGCACGAACGGCTTGGGCATTTCGCTGCTATCCCTCGTTACGAGGCTCGATGCCGAACAGAAAGGCGACCCTGGTCGACTCTGTTACGAAGGAGGAATTCCTCGGCTATCCCACTTTCGCCATGGTCGATGAGTCCGGAACAATCTTGAGCATTTGGCAAGGCCCGACAGATGCAAACGCATCGTGCGAACCCGCCAACACCTACGCTTTTGCCGGATTCTGCAGAGCTGGCTGCTACACCCCTGATGAGATGCTCGCGTTCGCTGACGGAGTTCTTTCGATCTTCGGGGCGAAACAACTGCGTCTCGATCGCATCATGACGTTGGCTTCAGATGCCGACCGCGATCACCTGACTCTGAAAGAGAGTTCGCTGACCGCCTATACGGTTGATCCCGTCGCAAAAAAGCAACCGATCCTCGTGATTCGGACCGAAGACGGTGGAGAGCTCAAAGTCACTCTTCACCATCCGCTCGTTGATTC
>CAJYIL010000494.1 GCA_913774795.1 Pseudobdellovibrionaceae bacterium | reverse complement strand
GTTCGACGAAACGACGTGTGACCGGATCGCGTGGCACGGCGATATGAGCTTTGCTCCGCATCTTTGGCAGTTGTTGAAGCTGAGGAAAGTCAAAGCGCGACTCGAATTCCTGGAGCCGATTCACGTGACGCCCGCGATGTCGCGCGAAGAAATCGCCGATCTCTCGAGAAAGGCAATCGTGAACGCTTATTTTCCGCAGGGCTGATTGACCTCGGCGACTTTCGCGTAAAAGGCGTTCGTCCATTGCTCGATCGTTCCGCCGCGCCACTCGGCATGACCAGCTCTAAAAAGATCTTCAACGCGCTTGCGGCCCGCAGCGCCTTCGCTGAAGCCAACGAGAAGCTGAGCCAAAAACGCGCGGGCTTCTTCGCTGATCTGAGGCTCTTCCATCTCGCCTTCGGCGTTATCACCGAGGTTCGCGATGCAGCGACGACGGTCGCGCCACAAGCGTTTGGCCTCCCAGTCTTTGAAAATGGCTTTGCTCATCGTCGTATCGTCGATCTGGCCAGAGCCGAACGTGGCCCCCAGATCTTGCACGAGCATAAATGTGGGGCCCGTGCAGCCTCCGCCTGGAGTTTCGTCGCCGAAACAGGCTAGATCTTGATTCTCGGCTTTGTTATCGGCGTGCTGAACAAATACGCTGAGCAACCGGAGAGCATCGCGCTCGATAAAGTTGGAAGCGCTAGATGTCTCCATCAATTCCTGGTAGGTCCAGCCGCGGCCGATGTACGACGGAGCAAACTTTCTCTCGACTGCAAGGTTCTCGAACTTACGTGGCTTTTTCAGCGTCTTCGGATCAATGCGGCGATTTTTGAACGGATGAGCTGTGCAACCCGCGCAGTTCAAGACGTCTTTGAAGTAAACGCGGTCAGCGCCAAAACCAAGCGCCCAAAACAAACGCGTGCTGAGAATCTCTGACGTAATTTCGCCGTCGTCGAACTTGTATTTAAATTTTGCCGAATGCTTGGCATCGAATGAGCAATAAAACTTGTTCGTCATCCCGTGCGTGGCACGTTTCAAGTCTTTATCTGTCACGGTGCAGGCGAGAGGCTCTTGATCAAGAATCATCTCCCAGGCGCTTTTCGTGGGACCGTTGAAGACATCGACCGCCCCGAATTTAAAATCAGTCGAAATCCATGTCGGACGTTGCCACGCGCGAGCCACTTTCAGCGACTCTTCACGATTCGCGGTTTGAGCAAAGGCGAGCATCGGTAAAGACAAGCTGAAGAGGAGAATCAGTTTAGACATGGCCGCACCGTAGCGAAATCTCGTGAAGATGGCGTGTGAAACCATCTTCATGACTCGCCGTCAAAAGCTAGCTTGCGAGTCTTTCCGATTCAAACAGCTTCAACAACGCCTGTTCATAGCTAACACTTTGCCGCCGGGCTTCGCGTTCGACCCTCTCGTGGAACTCGATCGCCCGCCGCATCTCGACGCCGTCTTCGCGTTCGATGCGGTTTTTCGCGAGATAACTCCGAAGATTTGCTTCATCTCGCCGTCCCTTCACAATTCTTGTGAACGCCAAGCCGTCCCAGAAGCGCTTTCCGAAGGGCTTCCCTTTGCGCGCTTTCGTAATGAACCGCGCAATCAGACCTGTTGAAACCTTGATGAACGTCTGAATGAGCTCTCTTGATTTGAAACTGACGAAGAGATGAATGTGATCACGCATGATTTCGAGGCCATGAATCACGATGCCATACTTAGACGCCTTCGTTTCGATGATGCGTCTGACTTCTAGCTTATTGGTTATGAAACTCTTCGATCCTCGCGCATGGGAGCTTTTCAAGATGAGATGAAGCTTCCGTTTTCGATCCAGAGGTCTAAAGACTTTACGTCGACCTGACATATCCCCGCCTTTCGAAATTCGCGAAGCCGAAAACTCAGACTTATTTTTGAAAAACGATCTCTGAATCATTGGGGCTATGTCATAGCACGTTCAGGGCCGTCACTCCCGCGGAGGACGCTTCAATCAATCGACCTTCGCTCGTAGAGCCGGCTTGAAGTCGCGCGGCTTCGCTGGGGAAGTCATCTCAGGTCGCAAACGACTCACGTCTCAAAGTTACCCAAAATTCGAAAGGGCGTTGGAGCTGCCCGCGCGTGTGGCGCAGCTCTTTCACATGCTCGTCATTCGCGATGAGCCGGAGC
>CAJYIL010000493.1 GCA_913774795.1 Pseudobdellovibrionaceae bacterium | reverse complement strand
CATCTTTAAGCTCGCTTTACCACGATTGGTGTTTGCGCAGTGGTACGATGCCGCACGCATTTTTTCCTTTGAGCTTCAGAATTACGTTTATGTAGTGGTTTGCACGATTATTCTTACCGCCTGGATCTTTTTCGCGAAGCCGCCTGGGCAAAGAAGCCCGCGCCTTCGTTGCATACTGGGCGGTTTGCTTCTCTTCGCATTGGGATATTCTCCTTATCTTGTGTCTTACTCGCATACGTTGATCAGCCAACGAACATTTCTGTTTGCCTCGCCCGGCGCTGTTTTTGCCATCGTCGGGTGCCTGAGTGGCATGACCTTACTTCGCTCCCGTCTCGCACTGATTATTGGCTTTATTTTAATCGGGTTGGGACTGACGCAACAGCTCTTCCAGTATAAACACTATCTTACTATATCAAATGCACAGAAGCAGGCGATCAGCGAAATCTTCACGAAAGCGCCAGAACTCAATTCAAAGCGCGTTCTAGCAATACGCGACTTGTCGGGGCAACTCGGTGACACCTGGTTTTTACGAGATACCATGTTGAGTAATGCGCTGAGCTATCTTGTCACGTCCTGTGCGTTCGATTGTGTGCTCAGAACCGGATCGCCTGATGTCATCATTTTACTTCAATTCAGGCCGTCCGCGGTGTTTCGAAACTCGAGAAGGTTGGACAGTGCGAATTGAGGGCTCAGGCAAAATTTACGAATCGTTCAAAGCCGAAGAAATGGTGCAAATGACCATTAACGCAGATGGCTCCATTACCGGAGATAGGCGGAGGAGCGAGCCGCTGTTTTTGAAGCAATCGATGGGGGTAATAGGCGCGGGTCTATTCAGAGAAAGGTCGGTGCCAAAAAATGAATTCAGAACCAGCTTCGGAGATTACTGGAGCATGGATATTCCAACGCGGGGAACAGGCTGGGGAGATGCGACTTGGGATATAAGAAAGGTTAGACATCGGTCGCTGGTCTGGGCGAACGAGCCCAAAACTTACTTGCAGTTCGATCTTGAGCCAGCTTCTGGATCTTATCTCGTCCAACTCGAATTCACCTCGTTTGGAATACCGAAAATCGGCGAAACGATGAAACTCAGTCTTAACGGTCACGAGCTGAGAACGTCATGGCCAGGTGACTTGAGGCTTGTCGCTCGAATTCCCGCTGGGCTCCTGCTCGCCCGAGGGAACGTCCTGGAAATCAGCGCACAAATGAAACCAGGCGATTACGGATATGCGCTCGACTCGATTCATGTTTTGCCAGATTGACTAGAGGTACCGCTCGCCGACCGTGCGATTCCGGATCTCTTTGGCGGGTGAACCGTACGCTACGATGTTTGCAGGTAAATGAGACGTCACAGTCGATCCTGCGCCGACAACCGTGTGCTCGCCGACTCTGATCCCGTGTATGAGGACTGCGCCAATGGAAACAGCAGAGTAATCCCCGATCATGCAGTTGCCTCCAAGTGTGGCACCTGGCGCGATACTGGAAAAAGCTGATAGCACGCAATCGTGGTCAACCGAGGCTGAGGTGTTGACAATGCAATGCGCGCCAATCTCGGTTGCGGAATTAATTACCGCGTTCGCCATGACTACGACTCCAGTACCCAGAATTACGTGACTCGCGATTACGGCAGTTGGATGAACTGCCGTCCCGAACGAAATGGCGGGTGCGTAATCCAGGATCTTCTTCACGACTTTGCTTCTGATGAAGTTGTCGCCGATTGCAACAAGAGCGTCGCAGTTCTCCTCGAGCCAAGCTGCTTTCTCTTCGATGACGGGAATACCTAAAAGGCTTTGGCCAGCTAGGCGATCGTCGACGAATGCGCGAACTTTTGAACGACCTGATTGCAGCAAGATATCAGCGACCACTTTCGCATGGCCGCCGGCGCCGAAGATAAGTACATCCTTCATTCTGACAAACCTCTCGATTGGAGAAAGCGCTGCATCTTCATCCGGAGGCCCCACTGATCCTCTCGCAGGCCTGCGTAAACCAGTGTAAGCCGGAAGAGTGTTCGGCTCAGTCGCGCCGCCGCCATGAACTGCCGGCCCACTCGGATGATCCGCATCGGAACTCTGAAGATCAAAAGGTTCGTTCGGATCAAAATCTTTGCAAGCTGGACTTGGGCGCGTATATCGAGCGAGTTTTGGCGAGCGAAGTAATCGTCGCCCGCCGCGATCACTTTTCTCATCGATTCGAGCACTTGGTCCCGTTTGATGAATGCGTGGATCTCTCGTTGAGCCAGCGACAGAGAACGCGCTCGTTCAGGATCAAACAGAAGTTGTTGAGTCTCTGCCGCGATTTCTTCCCAAGTGTCGAACATACCTAGAGACTTAAGTTCTGTGGTGGAAAATTTCGTTTTCAGCTCATTAGCGACCCCGCCGCGACTCCAGAACAAAGAAGGAATCTCCATGAGGATCGTTTCGATAACCGTGTAGTGACAGTGATGATCGACGAGCCCGGGGTCGATGTAGACGCGGGCTCTCGCCAGCTTTTCATGAAGATCTTCTTCGCGCGCGACCTGTTCGCCGACGTATTGATCTCGAATGCCGGCTTTCTCGAGATCTTCATGTCGGTTTTTCCCGTAGATGCGATACGGGAATTGGCCGAAGTACTTAATGAAGTTTCGATAGTAGTGATTGAGCTCCGTGGAGAGGGCGGACATCACTGAGACGACCAACGGCTCAGACAGCTCTGCACTCCACCGGGTTTTGATGACCTTTTCATCGCGTCGGAGGTAGGGGACATAAAATGTTCTTGCTGTCGGCGCCGACCACCGGCTTTCGTGCTTGGGTATCTCATGAAGCGCGGGCAAGAAGAAATATTGCGGAAGCATACCGATGCCCGGAGCGAGTATAGGCCAATTGAATTTGGCCAGAGTCATGCCAGGTCGGTAATGGCCGAAATATCTCACGAGTAAGATTCCCGTATAGCCAGAAAGCAAAAGATTGGCGGCCATCGAATACAGTGCGGGGATGTAGACGTAACCGAAATGATCATTCAGATGCTTGATGATATGTTTGGGAATTCGTTTCTTCGATGTGAGATACGGATCGAGAGCTTCGCGCAGGTACTCGACTGTCAAAAAACTCAACGTGCAGCGCTCACGCCATTTCGGATAATCTGGCGCCGACTCATCGTCGTAGTCATGACCCTGATAGGCGGCTTGAGCCGACGGCATTTTCATCGGAACGACTTCGAGGCCCGCATCGAGCCAAACCGGCAGCTCTTCGTTGCGATTGGCCTTATGGGCGAAAGCCCACAGCATGCGGTGCTTCGAATGACGACTTGGCTGATTTAGTTCGACGGACATCGACTCGTCTGGAGCACGCAAAAGAGCCTCACATTTTTCAAAAAGTTTTTCGCCTTGTTTGAGAGCAGCTGAGTAGCCGAAGCAATTGAGAAAGAGATCGCGCTGCTTATTCGAAATCGATCTGCCGACTTCTTTGTCCTTTAAGCATTGTTCTGCGACCAAGCGCATCTCGGCGAGGTCCTTCACCATACCGCCCTCGCGAAGTTCATCGCCAGCGGCAGGGAACATTGATTTGAGTTCATAGCCGATAGCACTCGTCTCGAGAAACAGAGTGGGAACGCCGAGAGCAACGCACTCAAAAGGCGTGTACTGAGAATGCTGTTTCAATCGGCCGATGTTGCAGAATACACGCGCGCCGGCATACTTCGAGAGATAAGTATCGGCCTCAGCGATGAAAGGTTGAATCCGAGGGTCGAGCTGGCAATAAGGAGCAGACAAATCATTTTTTCCAAAGACTCGAAACGGAAGGCCGTCAAATTCAGCTTTGAATTCTTCGTAATAGTTCTGCCATGACTTCGAATGGTCCAGATAAGATATGTTTGTCGCGATATAATTGCCGTCGCTATCGCCGTCGCCAATCCATCGGTTCTTTCCCACTTCATTCGCAATGACTTCTTGGATCACCGAATGCAATGTCATTGGATTTTGACCCAAGATTTCGGGTCTCTCAGTTTCTTCAATGCCTTTGAAAACGTTCGCTGAAATGTAACGTTGACCTTTTAGAAACCAATTCAGGCGATTTTCGATATAGTGCTCAGATTTATACCAGTTCCAAACACTGAAACCAGGTTGTTCATTTCCGAAAACTCTAAAAATGACGATGCCTTTAAACCACTCGAGCAGTCTAGGAACGATAGACGGAAAACTTTGAACGACGATGACATCGAAATGCTCGTTCAGGAGCGCCTGTTCTTCCTGTGAAACCTGACCTGCAAACATGAATGTGCTGTCGCCGCTCGCGACTTCAGACATGCAATAGGTAAAAGGCAAATCCGTGATGCGATAGAGATTCACCTTCTGAATTTTTTCGACAGTCACAGGGTCGAGTGTTGTTTTCGCTTTCCATTCCCGGTTGATCGGCCGAAGCGGATCGTCGCTCGCTCTCGGATCAATGCGAAAATGCCCGCGGAACTGAATGTGAAACAACGTCGGAACGACCTCGAATCCGCTGTCCAGCAAGATCCTTAGATCGCTTTCGCGCAGGGTCGGGTGGTTACCGGCGTACAGAAGTCTCATCGGTTTAAGGCACGCTCTCAACGGCTTTAACGAGTTCTGCGCAAACTCGTGCGATTTCGTCATCGGTCAGCGTCGCGAACGTTGGTAAATTGATCCCGCTTGCCGATACGGCTTCGGAGACCGGAAACTTCTCTTCGGAATAATGAGGAGGCATCTGGTGCATGCAGTAAAAGATCGGTCGCGTTTCGATGCAATTGCGATCGAGTTCTTGCATGATACGGTCGCGTCTCTCTGCATTGGCGCCCGTGACTCTAACTGTGAACATCCAGTAAGTGTGGTAGGCCCACGAAGCTTCAGTCGGAAGCTCTATGCCGGGTTTGCCTTCGAGGTGGCGGCGATAAGTCGAAGCAACCCGCCGCCGCTGCTCGAGATGCCAATCGATCTTTTCGAGCTGAGCACACCCGATCGCGGCTTCGATGTTTGTCATACGGTAGTTGTACCCGACGATGGGATGCCAATAACGTCGTGCTGGGTCCATGCCCTGACCCTTCAAAAGGCGCATCTTGTCAGCGAGAACTTTCGACGACGTCGTCACCATTCCGCCTTCACCGGTCGTCAGCGTTTTATTCCCGAAGAAACTGAAAGTGCCGATTGCGCCGATCGTTCCTGTCATCTGTCCATTGTAGGTCGCGCCTAAAGACTCCGCGCAGTCTTCAACAACGGGGATCCCACGTTCGTTTGCGATCTTCATGATCGGCCCCATATCGACGGGATGTCCGTAGAGATGGACGACGATGATCGCTTTCGTCTTGGACGTTATTCTACTTTCGAGTGAGGTAGGCGAGATACACCACGTCTTTGGGTCGCAATCTGCGAGAACTAGCTGAGCTCCCACGTACTTAACGGCATTGGCTGTCGCGATGTACGTCAGCGTTGGGCAAACGACTTCGTCTCCAGGCCCGACATCTAGCGCCAGAAGCGCTAAGTGAAGAGCAACTGTGCCATTGCAACATGAGAGCGCGTGCTGAGTTTTAAGTTTTTCCGCGAACTCAGATTCGAAACGGGCTATGTACTTCCCGTTGGATGAGATCCAAGCGGTATCTAAACAATCATTTACGTACTGTTTTTCGTTGCCGTTGAGGACTGCGTTCGCAACCGGAATTCTCTTCACGGGGCCTCTTTTTTCTGTGCTGACGGAGGGGCGATAACACCAAAGTTCTCAGAAGTTTGTCTAGGGCTTTCTACGGGCGTCACCGGGCCCAGAAAGCTGTCGAGAAACTGATCGTCGGTACCTGAGACGGGCTGCCATCCGGTGGCGAGTGAGAACTTTTCGTAGGATCCCACGAGCCTTTTGGGCTCATCAGGTCTGAATCGCGCCGGGTCAATCTCGAGTGTAGCGTCTACGCCCATCTTCTGACTTAAGCGTTTGACGAGGGTCTTCAAAGATCGCGCGTGGCCACTACACAGATTGAACAGTTCATACTGGTGCAGAGTATTGCTCGAATCGACAAGGGAAGCCATCGCGCGCTGGAGGTCTGAAATCGCCCCGAGATCGCGTTCAATTTCCAAGTTGCCGACCATTAACGAAGCCTGCCGATCCTCCGCCTTCTTGAGCTGGTCAAAAATGCCAGGCAGGAAGAATGAGGGGCTTTGTGTGTGATGCGTGTGATTGAAGATACGCAGTATGATCGATTTCAGCCCTCGTTCGGCAGACAACGCGACGATTTTCTCGGCTTCGAGCTTCGTCTTCGCGTACACGGTTCTGGGCTCTACGGGCGACTCTTCGGTGAGCGGACCTTCCGAGATTTTATACACCTGACCGGTACTGGCGAAGATAAGGCGAGCTGCCGGTGTGAGCTCAGACGCCAATTCACAGATGGTCCTTGTTCCATTCACGTTAGTCTCGAATGCCAGATCAGGATTTTGTTCGCAGAACGCGAACGAGCTAACAGCCGCGAAGTGGAAAATAAAATCCCAATTACGCGACGACAGTTGAGATGTTAAACCCTCGATGTCATCGAGACGAACATCAGGTGCAGACACAAGATGGCCGCGCGCCTCGAGGGCTGCGGCGACGTGGCGACCGACGAAACCTGAACCACCGGTGATGAATATTGAGCGCTTCGTCACCTGCACCTTATGGATGAGCGTGCGGATGCGGCTCAGACGCGACAAGGTTCAGGTCGGCATCGACCATCATATTCACCAGGCTCTTGAAGTCGGTCTTCGGGACCCAGCCAAGATCTTTTTTTGCTCGGGCAGGGTCGCCGATGAGGAGATCGACCTCGGCCGGCCGGTTAAATTTGTCGTCGAGTTTGACGTACTTTTGCCAATCCAGGTCAGCGCGTGCAAACGCGAGCTCCACAAACTCGCGAACAGAGTGAGTTTCGTTAGTTGCGATGACATAGTCGTCGGGTCGATCTTGCTGGAGCATCAGGTACATCGCTTCGACGTAGTCGCCGGCGAAGCCCCAGTCGCGTCGAGCGTCGAGGTTTCCTAAACGGAGTTCATTTGTACGGCCGTGCTTGATCATCGCGACATGGTACGAAATCTTTCGAGTGACGAACTCGAGACCTCGCCGCGGCGATTCGTGGTTAAACAAGATTCCGCTAGTCGCGTGCATGTTGAACGACTCTCGGTAGTTCACAGTAATCCAGTGGCCATAAAGTTTCGCGACTCCGTAGGGGGAGCGCGGATAAAACGGAGTGGATTCGATTTGGGGTACTGCTTGGACTTTTCCGAACATCTCACTGCTCGAAGCTTGGTAAAAGCGAGCTTTCGGGGCGCAACGACGAACCGCCTCTAGAAGCCGTGTGACCCCAACTGCGGTGAACTCAGCGGTAAGAACTGGCTGATTCCAGCTCGTTTGGACGAAGCTTTGCGCGGCCAGGTTGTAAACCTCGTCGGGATTGTAAGATGAGAGGACGTCCATGAGCGAGCTTTGATCGAGAAGGTCGCCCGGGACCAGTTCGATCTTTTCCAGGAGATGAGAGATGCGCGAGGTCACGGTCGTACTCGATCGACGAGTGAGTCCTATGACTCGGTAACCTTTGCCGATTAAGAATTCTGCTAGGTAAGAACCATCTTGGCCCGTAATGCCGGTAATCAATGCCGTTTTCACTCTTTACTCCGATCTCTCGCCGCGCCCTCAATAAAAGGATTCTCAAAGCGATTCAAATAATGTCCGATGCCAGTTTCAACGTCGCCGTCGAAAAGAAGCTTGCCGTTGTCGAAAATAATCGTCCTCTTGGCGAACGATCTCACCTGTTCAGGACTATGCGTGACCAGGACAATAGTTTTCCCGCGTGCATAAAGCTCCTGCACCTTGCGAATACATTTTTCCTGAAAACCCGCATCTCCTACGGCAAGAACTTCGTCGACCAAAATAGTCGCCGCATCGATGTGGGTCGCAATCGAGAATCCCAATCTAACAAGCATGCCGCTTGAGTAATTTTTAAGGGGCATGTGAATGAGTTCGCCGAGTTCGCTAAAGTCTATAATCGACTGAACAGCGCTCAACGTTTCAGCACGAGAGAACCCGATGATCGAAGCGTTTAAGAAAATGTTTTCGTAACCACTGAGCTCCATGTCGAAGCCTGCACCGAGTTCAATCAAAGGTGCGATCGTCCCCTGAATGCTAATCTGGCCTCGGTCAGGTTCGTAAATGCCGGAGATCAGCTTTAACGTTGTACTTTTCCCAGCGCCGTTCTTGCCCATGATGGCGACGAATTCTCCCGGCATTATCGAGAAGGAGACGTCCTTTAGGACGCTGATGTTGTGCTTTTCTCCGCCGCCGAACTTACCTCTCGCGAGTTGAACGAGCTTGGTTTTGAGCGACATACTTCGCTCGGCCCAGTATGTGAATCCCTTTGAGACGTGGTCGAATCGAATCACGGGAGACATCAGAGATTCTCCACAACCGAGCGACGTTTCGAACGAACCACGAACAGTGCGACGATTGTTAAGAGCACAGCCCACGTCAGAGAAATGGAGATGGTACTCATATCTATCGGGCTTCCTACGAATGTGGCCTGAATCGCTGGAATTACGGTCGCTAGCGGGTTCGCTTTCAACAGCCATCGAAATTGCTCAGGAACCATGGCAGTCGAGTAAATGATCGGCGTGCCGTAGAATAGAAGTTGAAGAACTAAGGCCACGACTTGTTTTAAATCGCGGAGAAAAACGAACGTGACAGCCGCCATAATCGAAAACGAATAAGTGATCAGAAATAAAGACAGGAGCAGAGCTGGCAGCGCGAGAAGGTTGAGAGAGGGAGTTACGCCCGTCGCGAGGCCAAGCGCGATGACGACCGGCACGCCGGCCAAGAGCGTCACCATGTTTGTCACGACCGTGGACAAATTAAATGCCTGAAGAGGCAATGCGATTTTAGTGATCAAATTCTGGTTATCGACGTAGTGAGTGACACCCTCAGACACGCTCTGAGCGAAGAAGTTAAAGGCGAGCACGCCGGAAACCATGAGAAGCAAATAGTTCTCGCGCTGGATCTTTAGGATCACCTGAAAAACGACGTAATACATGAGGGCTGAAAGGATAGGGTTCAGAAGCGTCCAGAACACGCCCAGGAGCGAGCGGCGGTATTTAACCTTCAAATTCTTGCTTACAAGGTTGAAGACCAGGAACTTTTTATGAAGGCAAAAGTGCTGTCTAACGAGCTCATAAGGGCTGGTGTTCA
>CAJYIL010000492.1 GCA_913774795.1 Pseudobdellovibrionaceae bacterium | reverse complement strand
CGCAAGCGGGGGCTTTCTCATTTGCGGGCTCGACGAAACCAAGCCGCGATGCTCAAGCGGGAGCGACGAGCGGGCAAGACCTCGTGTTCGATGTCGTCGCTCGTAAAGCAAACAAGAGTTCCCGCCTCAGGCGTGATCTCGCGCGGGGGCTCAGTGTAAAGGCGCAGGCAACCGCCGTCGGCCGTAGTCCAGTCATCATTTAAATACAAGACGACCGAGATCGTGCGGGCACTTTCGTCGTTAAAGCGGTCGAGGTGACGCTGGTAGAAGTGGCCTGCTTCGTAGCGAGCGAAATGAGCTTCGAAATCAACGAGGCCCAAGAAGAGCGCACGATTGAGATCAAGCCTCAGTTTTTCGAAGACGTCGAAAAGCGCTCTTTCGCGCGGATCCTCAAATTCGAGCCAGGCGATTTCGTCATTTCGGGTCGTCGGCAGGCTGACCCCATTGCGGCCCACCTTTGCCGCGCGAAAAACTCTTTCTTGAGCACAGGCGCGTAATCCTTCGATGAGCACATCGGGCAGGGCGTCGACGACGACCGCGAAGTGTCGCTCGACGAGTCCGTCAATGATGTCTTTACTCAGTTCGGTGGGCAAAGCGTGCATGGTGAAACCGGTAACACAGCGGTTATTCAAAGAACACAAACGACTGCTTGTGCTGAGCCGCGCTCCCCGAGTAAAAAAAGCGGCACGTGGGAGGGGTTCCATGACTCGAATTTTTGTCTACCTTATCGCGGTCTTGGTCTCATCATCTTGCGTGGCCGACTTAGCTCCCGCAGGTCCACGATCTGAGCGGGTCAAGATTCAAGGCGAAACTCTCCCGGAGCTCCACGGCGATTCAAAACTCGTGAGCGTCTCGGGTATCTCGGCCGGCGCGTTCATGGCGACGCAGCTTCAAGTCGCATTCTCTTCAAGTATCATGGGTGTCGGTTCGGTTGCGGGTGGACCGTGGTGGTGCGCCAAAGGCAGCGTCTGGGGTGCTCAGCTCGACTGCATGTCGTCGACCTCGCAGATCGATCCCCAGCGACTGCTCGATGAAGCGAAAGACGAAGCCCGAGCGGGCCAACTTGATCCGCTCAGTCACCTGAAGACAGCGCGCGTTTACCTTTTCAACTCCAAAAACGATTCGGTCGTTCGCGAACCGATGAACGCCAAAACGGCTGAGTTTTTTGAAGCACTGGTTCCGAAAGAAAATATCGTGACCGAGACCGCGGTTCCCTCAGGCCATGGATTTCCAACACTCGATTACGGTGTTCGCTGCTCCGATGCCAAGTCTCCCTACCTCAACAAATGCGGTATCGACACGGCGGGCGCCATCTTGAAGCACATGTACGTCAATCGCCCGATGGCGCGCGGCACTTATCAAGCCTCATCGTTGCATGTTTTCGATCAAACCGAATTCGGCTCTGACGATGCATCGATGGATAAAACAGGTTGGATTTACATCCCCGAAGCCTGCCGCGTCGTGGGTTCGAAGTGTGCCGTTCACGTCGCCATCCACGGCTGCCTCCAGGCCGGCGAAGCGATCAAAGATGTGTTCGCTGTTCACGCGGGCTACAATGAGTGGGCCGAAGGTTCGAACATCATCGTTCTGTACCCGCAGACCGTGAAGAGCTTCAGCAACCCGAACGGTTGCTTCGACTGGTGGGGATACACCGGTAGCAACTACGCAAATCGCAACGGCGTTCAGATGAAAGCGATCAAAGCGATGATCGATCGGGTCGCAAACTAGGCGTTCTGAATTTCGGGATATCTCCGAATTCACTCACAATCCGAAATTCTAAACTTTGCTCTGTGCGCGTGGCGTCGCCGTCACGGGCTTCACTTAAGACGGTGTACGCAACTTGCGCACGAAAATATTCGTATGCGCGGTAAGTGTATGTCGGAGAAAGAGCGAGCGTCAGATTTTTTCTCACGTCTCCGTTCGCGAATCGAAGAGATGAATTTTTGTATGCATCGGCTCGAAGACCTGCAAGCGATGAGTCCCCGAGGCCCTTCTCCATGAACAAATAGCCGCCGAACTCTTCGGTGATCGCAAGCTGTGCAGGTTTCAGGTAGCGATGATAGATCTCCATTTGGCCTTCCCACGCCCATGGATCTCGCTCGCGCGAGAAGAATTGGGCATCTAGACCTGCCAGACGCATCGCTGTCCCGTCATCCGCCACGCGCGCAAGATAATCGCCGGCGACCGAGATCCGGGAGGAAGCCGTCGAAAATGTGTACGACGGTCGGGCGAAATGAGTCGGCGTGAGTGGTTTGAGACCGGTGTTAGAGACCGCGCTATCGAAACGGTAACCGTTGGTCGCGCCCGCGCGAATCTGGAGGCCACCGTTCGAAAAAGTAAGATCGCCGCCCGTATCGACGACCCCGGTTTCCGTGAAGAATAGGGAGATTGCGCGCGGTGCTGAAATCATCGGCCAGGCGGATCTGCGCGTCTGATTTAAAAGTCCAATGGGCAAATAAAATTTGCCCGCGCGAAGCGCGAGAGGACCCGTTTGAGCGCTGAGGTAGCCCTCACGCAGATTGAGAGTCAGGTCTCCGCTCGTATCGTCTCCGCCGACCGTGACTTTCGCGTAAAGCGGAAGCGTGGTTTCGCCGAAGTCACTCTGACCTGTCACTTCGACGGATCGAATGCGCAGACGGTCGCCATCGGGCAAAGAATTCTGGAGCGGTACGGGGAAATAGAGTTCGCCTTGCCCGCCCACACGGACTTGTTGCGAAATCGAAGGAAGACTTGTCAGCAAAATCAGCAGCAGAGAAATCAAGCGCATAGATGTTCAAGTATGGTGCGCTAGGCCTACCCCTTCAAGCTACTTTCGCGCATGATCGAGCCTTCGTTTTCTAAAGGAGTCGTTGGACTTGAAGAGTGTGCTGAAAGCCGCGGGTGCGGGTTTGTTCGCGATCGCGTTGACCGTCTTACTTTCGCACCGCTTCGGTGTCGTGCCGTCGATCGGATGGCTCCTGAATCCGTTCAACGGCAGCTGGAAGAGAACACCAGGTGTCTTCGAGAAACCAGGCGGCGTTGTAAAGATCAAAGGACTAACGGCGCCAGTCACGATCGTCGTCGATCAAGATCAAGTGAAGCATGTGTTTGCGGCCAATGATCACGACGCTTACTCTGCGCAGGGTTTCATTCTCGCAAGCGAACGCTTGTGGCAAATGGAGTTCATGGTTCGTACGGCCAGCGGTCGTCTCGCCGAGATCATGGGTGAAAAGGCTCTTGATTACGACATCTACTTCTCACGCATGGGTGTTCCATCCGCCGCCGTGGCAAGCATGCCGTTGATGCTTCAAGATCCGGTGACGGGCCCGGCTCTTCGCGCCTATGCCGAGGGCGTGAACGCCTACATCGAGTCGCTGACTCCCGCGACACTGCCGTTCGAATACAAAATGATCGGTCATAGTCCAAAGCCGTGGGCTCCGGAGTCGGCCGCGTACCTCTTGAAATTTATGGCCTGGAACCTTAACGCTCGCGGTCCCGATCTTCAGCTCTCGAGAACGGCGCATGTGTTGGGGCGAGCGGGCTTCGATGAGTTGTTCCCGATGGATCTTAAAGTTCCGGAGCCCATCATCCCGCCTGGCACGAGGCAAACTCAAGTGTCAGTGGCACCTGAGGCGCCGGCGCAAACGTTCACTCCGACCGTTGAAGTTCTCCAACCGCTTCCCACACCGAATCCAGCGAACGGATCAAATAACTGGGCGGTGAGCGGACAAAAGTCGAAGACGGGTCTTCCGATCCTTTCAAACGATATTCATTTAGGCCTAGGGCTTCCGGCTCTTTGGTACGAGATGCAGATCGTCACTCCGACGATGAATGTCTACGGCATCGCATTGCCTGGAGCGCCCGGTATCATTCTCGGGTTTAATAAATCGATCGCTTGGGGAGCTACGAACGGCGGCGACGACGTGATGGATTGGTACCAACTTCGGTTCCGCGACGAGAAACGCAACGAGTACATGGTCGACGGAACATGGCGACCGGTGATCTCGCGCGAGATCAAAATTCCGGTACGCGACCGCGCGGATCACATGCTTGCTTTGCGAGACACACATTTCGGACCGATCGTTTACGAGCCGGGCGAAAAAACGATTTCGGCGGCGTACGGCCAAGGTTTGGCGATGAAGTGGGCAACGCTGAAAGAGTCGAACGAACTTCGAAACTTTCTTCTCATGAATCGAGCGAAAACGATCGAGGAGTTCCGAAAAGCTCTCGACGGCTACCAAACGCCGGCGCAAAATTTCCTCTGCGCCGATAACCGCGGAAATATCGCTCTTTGGCAGATGGGTCGTTACCCGCTGCGCTTTAAAGGGCAAGGCCGCAAAGCTGAAATTGGGAAGCAGCCTGCAGGTTTTCTGGTACTTCAGCAGATGCATTCAATGAATGGCCCTGAAATTATTCAGTATATTCA
>CAJYIL010000491.1 GCA_913774795.1 Pseudobdellovibrionaceae bacterium | reverse complement strand
CGAACACCCGGTTCTCGTACGAATTGAGCTGAGAATACTCGCCCGTCGTTCGAAATCCCGCTTCGTCGATCGCCTCTAAAATAAGCTGCGGTTGCAGCGTATCGAAATCACTTGGCACGAGGCTAAGCTAGCACACAATCAGTTGCGGTCTCTCGAGAAAATCTGCGAAACTCCGTGCACGATGTTCCGTTTTCCTGCCAGGCGCGCACAAGAATCACGCATCACTCACGAAGATCTCAATGTTGCGGGCCGCACCGTTGAGATCACGCGTCGTCCGTACAAACGTTCGCTCGGCCTGACCTTGAGGATGAACGGCAAGATTTGCGTCAGCGCACCCAAAGGCGTTTCGTCGTCGAAGATTCGTGACTTCGTTCTTTCGCAAGAAGAGTGGATCAAAGCAAATCTTTCGAGATACGAAAACGTACGCCGGGCTTATCCAAAGAAACGTCTCGTTGAAGGCGAAGAGTTTTTGTTTCTCGGCCAGGCGTTTCCGCTCACATTCGAACCTTGCACGGGTCAGCCGTGTTTCAAAATCCGCGACGGAAAACTCGTTTGCGGAGTCAGACGTGAGATCTGGCACTGTTTTGATCCGCACCAGCCGCACCCTGAGCTTCTCTCGTCGCTGGCATTGTTTTACAAAAAGAAAGCGCGCGAAATTCTCGTGAAATCCGTTCGCGATTTCTCGGAACGCATGGCGCTTTATCCGAGCGGCCTCTCGTTTCGTGCGCAGCGTACGCGTTGGGGAAGTTGCTCATCGAAGGGCCGCATCTCGCTAAACTGGAAAATGGTCATCGCACCTCCCGAGGTCATCGATTACGTGGTCATTCATGAACTTTCCCACTTGAAGTTCTACAATCACTCGGCCGCCTTCTGGTCGCTCGTCGAAACTCAGTCGCCCAACTACCGTGCGCACCGCGACTGGCTCAAACAACATCAGTTTGAAGCCGACTTCCTCGCGTCCGAATCTGAGTTGCATCCATCGGATGACATCGCCTAAGCGAGCAGGTTAGGCTCCTCGCATGAACATAAAAGATTTAAAGTCCCTGGATCGTTCGATTTGGCTCGCGATCATTGTCGCAGCCCTCGGTTACTTCGTCGATATCTACGATCTGTTGTTGTTCTCGATCGTGCGCGTGAGCTCGCTCAAAGGTATCGGTATCCCGGAGAACGAAATCTTCGACAAGGGCGTTCTTCTTATCAACGTTCAAATGGCCGGTCTTCTGATCGGCGGTGTGATCTGGGGAGTTCTCGGCGACAAGAAAGGTCGTCTCAGCGTTCTCTTCGGTTCGATCATCATGTACTCGCTCGCCAATCTCCTGAATGGAGCGGTCACAAACCTCGAGCAATATGCAGCTCTCCGATTCATCGCGGGCATTGGCCTCGCCGGCGAACTCGGGGCGGGGATCACGCTCGTCACAGAGATTCTTCCACAGCGTCTCAGAGGCTATGGCACGGCATTCGTCGCTTCGATTGGGCTTTTGGGTGCGGTCTTCGGAGGTTTGGTCGGAGATCTTTTTAGCTGGAGAATCGCGTTCGTCATCGGCGGCGTACTCGGCTTCTTGATTCTCTTACTCCGAGTCGGCGTGAGAGAGTCAGCGATGTTCGCGCGTACGAAAGACGAAGGTGTTCACCGCGGGAATGTCGCGGTCCTCTTTCGAAATCCACGCACCTTCGGTCGCTACTTTGGCGTGATCTTAATTGGTGTGCCGATTTGGTTCGTCATCGGCATCGTCATGACGTTCACCCCTGAGTTTGCGCAAGCTCTCGGAATGACCGATCTCCCGTCGGCGGGAAAAGCCGTGATGTTCTGCTACATCGGTCTCTCGGTCGGCGATTTCCTAGGAGGTCTTCTCAGTCAATTCTTTGAGAGCCGCAAGAAAGCGATCCTCGTGTACATGATCGCGACATCGATCATCTTCGCGCTCTACATCAAGTTCGCTGGCCAATCGCTCACGTCCTACTACGCCTTTTGCGCTATCTTCGGCATCGCGATCGGGTACTGGGCTCTCTTCGTCACGGTGGGTGCTGAGCAGTTCGGAACAAACATTCGATCAACCGTCGCAACCACGGTTCCGAACTTCGTTCGCGGCGCCGTCATTCCGATGACCACCGGCTTTCAAGCCTTGATGGCGGGATCAGGCGCGATTCACGCCGGCATCGTCGTTGGTGGCATCACGATGGCGATCGCGCTCGTCTCGCTCTTTCTGCTCCCTGAAACCTTCCACAAAGACCTCGATTACAACGAAGCGTAATTGAGGCTCGCCCAGCCGAAAGTGCCTCAAAACGGCACTTTTCTGGGCTCAAATTCACTTTAATTCAATCCCATGCTGGCTCCTCGTTTGCTCAACATCGAGGTTGGGCGCCTACGCCCAAGAGGAGTCGTTATGAAGAAATCCAACTTGATCGTCGCGTTAGCCCTGATCGGCTTCGTTACCATGACGGCTTGTACCCGCAGCGGCGGAGGCGGCAACCCTCCACCGATCGAACAGCAGCCGGCTCCGGTCGCAACACCCATTCCGCCATCGAGCCGTTCCGAGCTCGATAACGACACGAGCAAATCGGCGCAAGACTCGAAGACGGCATCATCGGCCGGTCCTCAAGTTTCGCGCGATGAAGATCCAACCTACTCACGAAGCGCTCCGACAAAGACCGCACCCTCGCGCCGGGATGGCTCGCCTGAGCAAATCACTTACGATCCGACGGGTCTTACGCCGTCTGAGATCTTCGCTCGCTCAGCGCGACAAGGTCTTCCGGTGACGGGAGATGAATCCGATGTTCCGAACGGACAATCGAATGAACCTCTTTATTATTCAGGTGCTGGCCAAGACGATCTTCGCGAAGAGCTTCAGACGTGGGTGAATTCGAAGTCGTCTTCGGGCGTCGCATCCCGTAACCGTGAGTTCGCCAAACGTGTTCTCAACGGCCGCTTCGATGTGAATTGGCAAACACGTCAGACGACTCTCGACATCACTGTTCGAGGAGAAAAAGGTGCGCGGGTTTATCGTTTCTCGAGTCCGCTTTCAAATCGCCAGTTCTTCTCGTCGGGCAACGTGAAGATGGGTGACAAGCTTGCGATCGACGGCGCCTGCATGGATTTGAATGGCGGCTGCTCGACCGTCTACGTCAAAGTTCAAGAAGCGAACGGAATCAAGATCAGCGTCGCTCACATGATCATTCGTCAAACCGAAGCGACGCTCTTTACCCACGCTCAAGGTTTCGGAATCGCGAACAACCCAGAGTTCGATGCACTCCTTGAAACGATGGTTCGCACCGATCATCACTCGGGCGAGCTGAATGCGCTCAACTCGTTGAAGCTCCGCACGTCAGAGACGATCAACGGTCAGGCGTCGTTCCGGGTCGAGATGGGAATTCGTTCGGCTTACAACACGCAAGAGACATTGAATTTGGGCGGCCCACTCGTGAAGCCGGCTGAAGACTACAACATGACCGCGAGCGCTCAGCTCCTTCGTTCGACGTCGCCAGCTGCCAACACGATTCGTTCGGTGCTCCTGACTCGCAACGACGGCCGTGGCACTTTGACTCTCGCGGTCACTGTTCGTAAGGCGACTCCGGCTTCACAGGAAGACACGATGGACCTCACGTTCTCGCGTCTTCATAAGCCGACTCGTCCGTTGATGATCAAGTAATCTCGTGCTGTTTAGTTAAACAAAGCCGCGTTCAGGGACGACCTAACGCGGCTTTTTTATTCGGAAAACTTGTAATTTGGCTCGGCCGGTGGAAGCATCAACTCATTCTAACTGATGAGGACACCATGGCATTCACAACGATTGAGCCTTCATCTCTTCAACCTCAGACCTTTCGCCCACAACAAGTGGAGGCACCGGTCGCACATCAACCGGGACTCGGCGAGTACACCGACTTTCGTCTGTACTTGAAAGACGTCTATGATTGGCGCCGCACGCACGAGTCGACGGGCGTCCGGCCGTATGCGTACTCGACGTTCTCGGCCGCGGCCGACATCAAATCGCCGAACTACCTAAAGCTCATCATCGAAGGTCGCCGAAATCTTTCAGATGACATGATCCTCCGTTTCGCGCGTGCCCTTCGTCTCCAGAAAAACGAGATCGAAGAATTCCGTGCTCTCGTTCGTTACGGTCAAGCGAGCGAGCCGATCGAGCGAAACCAGTTCTTAAAAGAACTCGCTGACCTCCGCGCACGTCGCGCTCTCGATAACGGCGAGATCACCGAACAGAACTGGGAGAAAGTTCCGGGCTGGATCGGCTGGGTTCTCTACGCGATGGCTGAGCAATCGAACGTGAAGTTCGAACCGCAAACGCTCGCGAAATTGTTCCGCGCAAAAGCCTCGGCTGATGACATTCGGGTCTCGCTGAGAAAACTCATCGACTCCGGCGAACTCTCGCGCAACCTCGAGACGGGCGACGTTTCGAAAGGCCGCGATCTCGTCGAGTCGCCGCAAGATCTTCCGGTCCCTTTGATTCGTAAACTCCAGGCGGAGTTGATCTATCTCGGAATCGAATCGCTCTTCCGCGATTCACCGAAAGAGCGTGAGTTCGGGGCGATGACGCTTTCGATGACCGAAGACGAATTCCAGGCCGTGCGCTTCGAGCTTCGCCAACTTCGCAAGCGTCTTCAGCGAGACATTCTCGTGAAACGCAAAGCCACCAAAGGTGATCGCGTTTACCAGATGAACATTCAGTTGTTTCCGTTGACCGATAAGGCCTGAGAAAAAAAAGAGGGAACGGGCTCTTCGAACGAGCCCGCGACATCAGAGGGGACTGAAATCTTCGCCTGAGTCTGAATCTCCCGCTCTTCTTGGACCAAAAGACCTCTGTTCAGAGGCACAGGCCTTTTGAAACGAGCTTCGCAAAAACCGGTGTATGGGGGGAGGGGTCCCGGTTCCCGCGAACGCTCGCTCTTATTCCGCAAAGAGCGATCTCTTCGAACTCACGTTCCGTCTCCCAATATGAGCAACCGTCGCGCCAACCTTCTCGGAGCACTTATGTGTTTAGGGCTTAGACGAGCGTGGCGAATCTACAAACCTGGCGTCGATTTGCGGCGAATTTCGTAGACCCGATGAATCTTCGGGTCTCTGAAATCTTTAGGAATCGTCGACGCTGTGATGTCGCGCACGCGATACGACGCCTCGATGACGGGCTCAAGTTTGAACGAGCGTTTGTTGTTCGAGAAGTAGAGAACACCTTCGTCGGCGAGCAAATCCATGCAAGCATCAACCAGCGGAACTTGGTCGCGTTCGACTTCGAACGATTCATCCATGCGCTTAGAGTTCGAGAATGTCGGAGGATCGAGAAAGATGATGTCGAAACGCTCATCTTTCGGTTCATGCAAGTACTCGAGAGCGTTTTGCGTAACGAAGACGTGCTGTGAGGGATCGAGCCCGTTTAGGCGGAAGTTGTCTTGCGCCCATCGCGAGTATGTCGCCGACATATCGACGCTTGTCACGTGACCTCCGCCGAGAGCTGCGAAAACGCTGACCGATCCCGTGTAGCAAAACAGATTCAAGACCTCTTTGCCCTTCGCCTGTTTGCGAATCTTGTCGCGCATCAATCGGTGATCGAGAAAAAGTCCCGTGTCGAGATAATCGTAAAGGTTCACTTTGAAAACCGCTTCGCCCTCACGAACGGTTTCGGTGCGATTAGTCTCGGCGGTTTTCTCGTACTGCGATTCGCCTTTTTGTCGTGAGCGGCGCTTGATGATGATTTGATCCTCGGAAGCGCCGAAGAGGTCTTTCAACGCATCAATGAGCTGCGGAAAATGCTGCTGTTTATCTTCACGCGAATCGATCGAGTCGATGCTGCGGTCGTAAACGATGAACTTATCGTTGTAGCGATCGACGATAAACGGGTAATCGGGAATGTCGCGTTCGTAGATGCGGTAGGCATCGATCTGAAACTTCTTCGCCCACGATTCGAGGTTCGCGACATTCTTTTTGATGCGATTGCGGATCTCAGTGCTCACTCGACGTAATCTAAATCACGCGAGAACGTTTCGTCCATTACGAGAAGGGCTAAGAGCGCGAGGGTGAAACAAACGGTTCCGACCGTCAGCGCAGCTGTCGATGAAGGATATCCGTGCTCAACCATAGCCTTGAAACCTGAGAGAGCAAGAATCGCCGAACCTCTGACGAAGTTCGGGACCGTCGTCGCCACCGTCGCTCTAATGTTTGTACCGAATTGCTCGGCCGACATCGTGATGAGAACAGCCCAATACCCAACGCAAAGGCCAATGAGGAAGCTCATGCCGTAGACCATGTTCGACGTCAGACCCGAGAGGTTGATGTAAACCCACATGAGCGCAAGACCCGCGACGAGCATGAGCGCGACAGCTTTACGACGCGACTTGAGTTGCTGCGAGAACAAACCGCTCAAGAGATCGCCGATCGCCAAGCCGATGGAGCCATACAAGATCGCATCGCCCGCCGTGACCGTGCCTTGAACGTTCAAACCTTTGGTGAGTTCGGGTGCAAACGTCAAGAGAACGCCGGTCGTGAAGTACACCGGAACACCAATCAAGATGCAGGCGAGGTACTTCTTAAGACGACCGGGTTTTAACAGAAGTTTGAAATTTCCGCGGTTCTCGCCTTCAGGCTTCGCGAACAACGTCGATTCGCTGATTTTGAAACGCGCTAGGAGGAGTGCGAAGCCGAAAACTCCGCCGAGTCCGTAAGCATAGCGCCAAGGAATGATCTGCCCGAGCTTTGCGGCGGCGACGATACCGAGCATGCCGAGCATCGCGACAACTGTCGTACCGAGACCGCGCTTTTCTTTCGGGAGCGATTCGGCGACGAGAGTGATTGCGGCACCTAGCTCACCGGCGAGTCCGACTCCGCCCAAAAATCTGAACAAGATGTATGATTCGGTATTCCAGACGAAGGCGTTGGCGACGTTGCTCAATGAGTAAAGCAAGATCGACCACATCATCACACTCAACCGGCCGCGTTTATCTCCGAGGGTTCCCCAGATCAAACCGCCGATCATCATGCCGATCATTTGTGCGTTGTAGATC
>CAJYIL010000490.1 GCA_913774795.1 Pseudobdellovibrionaceae bacterium | reverse complement strand
CGAGCAACAGAGCTCATCATCTCCGGCCGCCCCTGGAGATGCTTTTCAATCGGTTGCAATCATCTCCGTCACCGTCAACGGTCTCCCAACGAATTATTCGGTCAATGATTCTCAGCGCAGTTTCCCTTGGTCGCAAGATTCGGGCGCTCCAATTCCGAAATCAGTCACGTTTACCGCTGACAAAGGTGCGCTCGTTCAAGCGATCGCCGTGCTTGAGAACCAGGGCGCACGCCAATTTTTTTACGGTGATGCGACGGTGGGAGCAGGCGATACTCAAAATCTCGATCTCGTGATGTCCAACGCGCTCACGACAGGAACGAGCGAGGGAAATCTCATCGGCCGCTATATCACAGGCATCAACGCGAATAACGAACCGACGGGTCCGACCGGTGTGATTCAATACCGCTTTGCACCTCCGGGTGGGCGGCCTTCGATGGTTGTCGCAACGACCGAGATGTTTTCGGGATGGGTCAACCTCACGACGCTGGGCTCGAATCTGCTCACTCACACATGGGCCGACGGGAAGCCTGTTTTTGCCGCCGCCGCTTTAGCAGACGACCCCGCGATGATCTCGACGGCTTTATCACAGAGGATCGCGCGCATCCGCATTCCAGCGAGCTACTCCACCGATAACGGCAAGATCGAACAGCACGGCGAGACGTTTCTGACGGTCGGCTACTTCGGACCGCAGGCGGATGCCGCGACGACCGCAAGCAAGCTTCGTGTCTGCATGGATACACCTTCGGGCTCTGTCAGCGCCGGCGGGGGAACAGTTGAAATCAACAATCTCTTTTCGGACGCAGCGCTGACCACGAAACTTTTGTGGGCGGGACGAAAAGACGTCACCGGCGCGCCGTCGAATTTACCTAGAACAAGTTTCGTGCGCCAAAACTCGAGTAACGTTCGTGGCGGGCTGGATAATGGCGCCGACAGCTGTCAATCGCTCGGCGGAGCGAAGTACAGCTCGATTTTGAATATCGATCCGCAAAACTTCGGCGATCAAGATAAGATCATCGGTGTTAAAGGGCCGTTCGTGCCGAGTGCAGCGACGGGTCGCTACCTCGATCTAGCGTATTCGCCAAGCGCACAGAGAGTCGATTTGAGTTGGTCTCTCGCGCCTGGCGCCGCCGACGGTTTAAGCGGTTTTTCGGC
>CAJYIL010000489.1 GCA_913774795.1 Pseudobdellovibrionaceae bacterium | reverse complement strand
TTCGACCATTTGGTGCTCATTGAGGATACTCCGTTTGCCCCGGTAGTTTGCACTACCGACGGCTGAACGGTCTAGCGTTTCGAGAGCCGACTGGCCCACCCCGAGGCTGCAGCGGCGCGTTTATTCGACGTCGATGCCGTAGCCCTTGATCTTGCGGTGAAGGTAAGAGCGCTCCAGGCCAATGGCTTCGGCAGTCTTGGAGATGTTGCCTTTGTTCTCCGAAATTTTCTTGAGAAGATACTCTTTCTCAAACTTTGCGCGCGCTTCACGGAAATTCGAGAGCTCTTCTTCATCGCTGACCGCAGTTTCGCCGTTCGGATTTGTGAGGCCGGCGAAGCGAAGATCATGAACGTCGACGAACTCTCCTGGAGTGAGAATGTAGATGCGCTCGATGAAGTTTCTCAACTCACGAACGTTGCCGGGCCAGGCGTACGTACGAAGCTTCGCGATCGCTTGCTCGCTGAAGATTTTGTGCCGGTAAGCGCCTTCTTTTGCGAACTGCTCGGAGAAGTGTGTGATCAGCGACGGAATGTCGTCGGCGCGCTCTCTCAAGCTCGGGACGTGGCAAGGAATGACGTTCAGCCGGTAAAAGAGGTCTTCGCGAAAACGACCTTCTTTGATTTCAGTCTGGAGATCTTTGTTTGTCGCAGCGATGACGCGTACGTCGACTTCGATGGTCTCTTCGCCTCCGACACGCGTGAATCGTCTCTCCTGCAGAATTCTCAGGACTTTCGCTTGAGCTTTTAAAGACATGTCGGCAATTTCATCGAGGAAGAGAGTGCCGCCGTTGGCGTGATCGAATTTTCCTCGGCGCGCGGTTGTCGCTCCCGTGAAGGCACCTTTTTCGTATCCGAAAAGTTCAGACTCGATCAGGTCTTCAGGAATCGCCGCGCAATTCACCTCGACGAACGGTTTACCTGCTCGTGGCGAGAGATAGTGGATGTTCTGTGCGACGAGCTCTTTTCCCGTGCCGTTTTCGCCGGTGATGAGAACCCATGAGCTGCTGCTCGCGACTCGTGCGACCATTTGCTTTAAGGTCACCATCGCTTGCGACTCACCAATGATGGCGATGTTTTTTCTTAAACGGTTCAGGAGCGAGTTCTTTTCTCCCCGCTCAGATTGAAACGCCACGATGTTGTTGATCAGAATTAAGATGCGATCGATCGAAAGCGGTTTTTCGACAAAATCCCAAGCGCCGAATTTCACGGCTTTCACCGCTGTTTCGATATTGCCGTGACCCGACATGATGATGAACTCGGTGGCTGGATACTTCGCGCGGGCGCGATTCAAAACTTCAAGACCGTCGATTGAGCCGGGCATCCAGATGTCGAGGAGCACGATCTGCGGACGCATCTCCTCGATGAGCTTGAGCCCCTCTTCACCACTCCTCGCAGTTTTGATCGTGTAGCCCTCATCGGTCAGAGATCCGCCCAGAGTTTCGCGGATGGGCGCTTCGTCGTCGACGACGAGAATGCGAATCTCTGCAGCTTTAGCGCGATCCATCGATTGAGACGATGGCGCTGGCGTCATGTCAGCTGTTGGTGTTTGGGCCATTTTTTACTCCTGTCACCGCGGGACTCGCCGGCGTCATCTCAGAATTCAATGTCAATGTTTCGACCGGAAGTTTCACCGTGTTGCTTTCAAGCTCGGAGACTGGAAGCTCGACGATGACTTTTGTTCCGTGCGGCTCGTTCGCGAGC
>CAJYIL010000488.1 GCA_913774795.1 Pseudobdellovibrionaceae bacterium | reverse complement strand
CGAGAAGCTTCGCGGCTTTCTTTTTCACACCGCCGGCGGTGTGAATCGCTTTGATCAAAAGTTCTTTCTCGATTTGGCCCATGACCTTATCGAGATCGAGACCGTCTTCGGTGATCTCAATGCCTTCGCTCGACGCCATCTTGCGACCCGATGGGGTGTTGACGAACGGAGGAAGCGACTCAGGCAAGATGGTCGCGCCACCTTCGAGAGCGACTGTGCGCTCGATAATGTTCTCGAGTTCGCGTACGTTTCCTGGGTAGTCGTACTTCTTTAAAAGATCCATCGCCTCACGAGAGATCGCGCCGACGGTTTTGGTCAATCGAGAGTTGTACTTCGTCAGGAAGTGATTCGCGAGCGCCGGAATATCGTCACGACGGTCACGGAGTGACGGCGTCTTGATGTTGATGACGTTCAAACGGTAGAACAAGTCTTGTCTGAACGTGCCTTGCGAAACCATTTCTTCGAGATCGCGGTTTGTCGCCGCGATGATCCGCACGTCGACTTTCGTATCATCGACTCCACCCACACGACGGATCACGCGTTCTTGAATCGCACGGAGCAATTTGACCTGAATCGAAACCGGCAATTCGCCGACTTCGTCGAGGAAGAGCGTTCCGCCGTCGGCCACTTCGAAGAGACCGGCTTTATCGACGATCGCGCCCGTGAACGAGCCCTTTTTGTGACCGAACATTTCGGATTCCATCAGGGATTCAGGAATCGCACCGCAGTTGATCGTCACGAACGGACGATCGCGAAGCGGACCATTGAAGTGAATCGCTTTCGCGACCATTTCCTTACCGGTCCCTGATTCGCCCGTGATGAGAACGTTCGTCGGCGTCTCGGAGACGCGTTTCACGAGATCGTAAATACGGTGCATCGCCTCGGAGTTACCAACGAGGTTCTGGAAGCTGTACTCTTTCTCGAGTTCTTTTTTGAGGGTGCGGTTTTCGACTTCGAGGTTTCTTGAGCGAAGAGCGTTGGCGATGTTGATACGAACTTCGTCGATCTTGAATGGCTTCGTGACGTAGTCGTACGCCCCCATCTTCATCGCTTCTACAGCTGATTCGGTCGTACCGAAAGCCGTGATGAGCATAAAGAGAAGATCGGGATACGTCTCTTTCACGTGTTTCAAGAGCTCGATACCCGTGAGGTTCGGCATCTGGAGATCGGAGATGACGAGATCAAAAGATTTTTTCTTGAGCGTGTCGACCGCTTTCGCGCCATCTTCCGCGAGCGTTACTTCGTAACCCTCTTTGCGGAGCATGATATCGAGGAACTCGCGGATCGATTCTTCGTCGTCGACGACTAAAATTCTAGGTTTCATTCTGGTTTGTCACACGACTTCTTCAGCCGTTGCCCCTCTTTTGTCCTCTAAATGCTATTGAAAAATTCTCTGATGCCTGCTGGTTTTCCACAAGTGCATTTTGGTCCAGAGTCCTGTTGCTACGTGCTGGAAACTCCAGCGTAAACTCTGTTCCCACGCCCTTCGCACTCTCGACGTCGATGTGCCCATGATGGCTTTCGATAATCTTGTGCGTGACCGCGAGTCCGAGTCCCGTTCCCTTCGGCTTCGTCGTATGAAACGGTTCGAACATGCGGCGCAATCCGACTTCGTCGATACCGCAGCCGTGGTCTTTAATTTTCAGCGTGACCTTACCTGCATCGCTGAAGGTGCGAATCGAGATTTTCGGATTCGTCGACTCATTCATCGCTTGGTACGCATTAATTGAAATATTGAGAAGAGCCTGTTTCAACTTATCCCGGTTTCCGGAGATCTCGACTGTCGCTTGAAGGTCGAGGTCTTGGACGACTTCAGCCCGTAATGTCTTATTGAGCTTCAACATCTCGGCGACATCGCGGATTAACGCGTTCAGGTCGATCGGATCATCTTTCAAGACATCCGGGCGAACGAAGTCGAGGAATTCCGTGATGAGGTTGTTGAGTCGATCGATCTCTCTGAGGACGATCTTCATCAGACGTTGTTCTTCTTCTTGCTGAGGCTTAAAGCTTTGTCCCAACAACTGAACCGAACCTGAAATCGAAGCGAGAGGATTGCGAATCTCGTGCGCAATTCCCGCCGCGAGCTGACCAACGGCGGCCATCTTTTCGTTCTGTCTCATCTGGAATTCGAGACGACGAACCCGCGTGAGATCCTGGAACGTGATGATGAATCCTTGAATCGCGTTCTCGACGGGAAGCGCTGAAACCGTGGTTTCGAGAACCAGCTTCTGATCTAGAGGCGTTAGATAGTTGAGATCGAATCGTGCTGCCGGTGGCGACTGATCTTGAGTCAAGGCTTCCGCGTAAGCACCTAGGCGCGCTCGGAGATTCGGAACGATCTCTTCAAGATTTCGCCCGACAATTTCTCTCGGAATTGGATCGAGAATATCGAGGGCCGCGCGGTTGGCGAGAAGGATGTGACCTTCTTGATCCACCGTTACAAGACCGGTCGAAATGTTATCGATGATCAACGAGTTCAAGCCCCGAAGAGCTCGCAAGTCTTTCGTTTGCGCCTGAAGCGCGGAGCCCATGAAGTTGATTTGCTCCGATAAGAAGCCCGAAAGCGCGGCAACCGCGAAGAACGCGAGGTTGTTCAAACCGACCGCGAAAAAGAGCGCCTGGCCGCGAATTTCGGGGCCTAGAATAAGAAGAAGGCTAAAGAGAATCGATGTCCAGGTCGCGAGGATCATCGCGCCCCGTCTCTGAAAGACGAAGCCCGCTAAGATGATATTGACCAGGTACAAGAATAAGAAGATCGACTGATTGACGCCGGTGACGTGGATCAACGCCGTGATGAAGATCGCGTCGAAG
>CAJYIL010000487.1 GCA_913774795.1 Pseudobdellovibrionaceae bacterium | reverse complement strand
CGAGATCGATCTCCGCGAGGCCGATGTGCAGATAAATTTTTAGCTCGCGCGCAAGTTTTGAGAAAAAGACTGTCGTCGGACCTTGGGGAACGGCTTCGACATACGGAGCAATCTCTTCAGGAGTTCTGAATTCATCTTCTTCCGGAGGCAGTTCAGGAATATCCGGGTACGCCAGAACACCGAACTCAGGCGTAATGACAAGCTTCGCTCCGTTTGCAGCCGCCTCACGAATGTAGATCTCAAGCTGCTTTCGAGCGTGGTCTTTGATGGACTCCGCGTATTCGGGCGTCGCTTGCGGGCCCGGCAAAATAGAGCCCTCATAAGACCACTGGACGACCGCGACTTTGCCAAATTTCTCTTCTGGATAATCAGCTGCCGGAGGTGCAAACACCTCCTGAATCGGCTCAAGCGCCGCGTGGGCCTGAAGCGCGAGCGCGCCCACCAAAATAAAAAGCATCAGCTTCGTCATGTTCGCGATTTTACGCGTTTTCAGTGATTTCGACTAGGCGGCTGAAGAATACTCAGTATCGAGGTAACGGCGAACCTCTTCCGCCAATAGTTCGCTTCCTGAGTCCCGAACGTGGTGACGAATTTTGGAAATCACGCTCTCATCGCCTGCCTTACGTGCCGCGATCAGGGCCTGTCGGCGTACGAGGGTCGTCGTGTGAGAGGCATGCACATCGATTTGCGACAAGAGCGATTGGAATTCGACGTGAGCAGAGAAGTAGGCAAAATCCTTGGCTCGGTGGATCGAGGCCAATTCTCCAAGTGCGTAGAGACCGCTCGCCAGTTCGCTTGCCTTCTTACTTTTAAGAAGCGCCTTGAGTCGCTTCATGACGACGCCGGACATCTCGTCTCGACCGTCGTGAACGATCGCATTCGCGTGAATGCGCAAATCGTCACGAATATTTCGAACTGTCGTTTTCGAATCGGCAGAGAAGTGCGTTAACACTTCAACGGTATTGGCGACGACACGACGATCGGCGTGAGACAGCAGCGTCGATAAAAGAATTTTGTCGTCTTCGATGAACTCTTCGCGTGGCACCAAATTGATGTATAGCTTCACCGCCGCAGACAAAATCTTTGCCTGATCTTCGCGGCGGAGGAGATCGTTGATCCAGTCACGCAACGCGGGCGACGCTAACCGGGACGGGCGCGCGACATAAGGCTCACGCATCGCTCGAATGGCTTTGAGAACCGTTTTTTCATCGCACGCATGGGCGCGCAAAAAGTTGAGGATGGTGATCAGATCCTCGTCTGAACGGTAGTAGAAAAGTTGCTCCACCGAGTTTTCACTCAAAGTTTCTAGAACATGTCTGAGAGGGAGATGGGCCGCATATTGATGAAGAATAACCTCTGACTGATAGCCCTTCATCTTCACTTGCATGCGTTCTGAACTTTGGATGAGACCCGCCAGCCGGGGCGCATTTCGGCCATCGAAGTAAATCACGTTTTCGTCTTTCTCGGTGATGAACGTCAGAACTCGCACGGTCTCAATCAACACCGCGCCCGCGATCGTGAAACCTCCGACGAGAGGACCAAAACGAACCTTACCGTGAGCCGCGCTCGACTTCACGGTGAACGGATAACCACGCTCCTTCATCGTGCTCTCGTGCACTTGCGATGCAAGCACGTTAATATCGCGAATGGCTGACATCGCAATCGCAAATGAATTCGCGTGCTCGTCATCCTTGAAGTAGTAGATCACTTCATCGCCAACGAACTCGTGAATGAGCCCACCATAGCGCGCGACGATTCGACTGACCTCATCGAAGAACTCGTTGATGGTCGCCATGAACTCCGTCACGTTATGCGTGTTGAAAATTGTCGAGAAGTGATTGATATCGGTGCGCACCATCGTGCAATTGAAATCGTAAGGTGGCTTTCGGCCGGAGTGGATTTCCTTCTGTAAGCTCGGAAGAACTTGGCGCCCCAGTCTCACGTTCTCAGACTCAAGGTCGCTCACCGCTTTTGCATAGCCCGTCAAACCTTGTAAGAATAATTGCGACTCCGCCGATCGGGCTTGGATCGAGCCGACTCGTCCGCGCTTTCCTTTGCGAATTTCGCGAACCATCAACGAGATATCTTTCAGCGTCCAGAACCCGACCGCGAGAACGATCAAAAAAACGTAGATCGCGTTTTGCCAAATGCTGAGTTGAAAAGCGGTTTTGTTTTGACTGAGATACTTGTCGAAGTTTTTCTGGATCCCAACAGTGAACTGATAGTCGCCGACGACGGTCGACTGAAACCAAATCTGGGGAGTCGCGAGAGTTGTTGGAGCCACCGGAAACTTGACGTCGACTTGCTCGACGCTGTTCGTTTCGTTTCCGAACCAAAGAACGTGGCCTTGAGATTGAAGGACGTAAAAGTCGATTTGACCACTGGAACGCGCTTGCTCCAACTGGACTTCGAGCTCATCCCACATTCCCTTTGCGCCAAGAACCTTTGCGGTCTGTGTGTACGTCGTCAGGAGGAAAACTCGCTGCAGATCGCGCTCGGCGTACATGTCTTTTAAAACCTGCTTTTCGTGATCGATGCTGTAGATCAAAAAGATCGCGGACATCCCCGCGACCAAGATCAACAACATGGGGAGACGTCGAAGCACTGCGAACATGCGCTCAACCGCACGAATCAAGACGGATGAGAATTCGTTTCGGGTCGGTTTTAAAACAGCGTCCGCTCGGATTCATCAACATCGGCGCCTGTCCCGGACGACTGCGGATCGTCCAACCCTTTTGAACCAAGGCTCGGCCAAACGGAGACTTTTCACCCATCTTCAGAGCGCCTTCGAGCTTCGAGTAGCCGACGGAAATCAAAGTTCGCTGAACGTCTGTGGCATCCGATGTTGAAAGTCGACCGAGGTTATCTGCGAGTTCGGTGGCTGACTTTGCACTTGCACGTGCGCCAGCTGCGCTCGCGGCGGCGACTGTTTGAGAGTTCTCCGCTTCGTCGCCTGCGCCTGGTTTTCCGTCTTCTTTCTGTGATGCTTTACGCGCACTCTCTTCACCCTCAGGCGAGCGATCCCCGCTTTCGCCACTTGCACCACGGGGTGCCGATGAAGCGAACGCCGCAGGCGCGGAGCGCCCACCGCCACCTGATACAGCGGTTGGCATTCGCTGTTGAGCTTGTGCGGGCTGAACGTAACCCGCCAGCGTTGGGACACTCGCAACAGCGGTCACCGCCGCACCGGTTGCAGCGCCGCCCAGGTTGGCCAACGCTGTTGCAGACTGAAAGCGGTTGTCTGTTGAACTGCCCGGAGTCTGGCCTGCGATCAACGGTTGTGCTCCCGAAGGATCAAAAGCCGGTGCCTGGCCAGTGAGAGACGGCTGTTGACCCGTCGGCATCTGAATCGACGACTTACTTGCCGCCAGATTCTGAGCCGCGGTGAGCGGTTGCGCACCCTTAGGAACAAATGGCGTCGTGCCGGTCGTCGGCATAGTCGAGACATCTGTTTGGCCACCGGCACCGGTTTCCGTGCCTGGAGTTTTTTGATCGGCTACGCCGGTCTGATTCGTTTGCCCGTTCGCGTTCGAATCGGTGTTCAAGTTCGTCGGCTGCTGCGTCTGTGGCTGAGGTGTGTCGCGCGTAACAACAACCGGCTGCTGCGGGCTCGTCTGGTTCTGCGGAGGAACATTGACGATAATCGTTTGAGGCTGAGACGGTTGAGATTGCGTTTGCGGTTGAGTTTGCGTGCGAGTCCTTGGACGCGTGGGAGCAACCACTACGATTTCAGGCGCTTCTTCTTCTTTTTCGGGGACTAAACCGCGAACAGCCTGAGCTTGCTGCGCAGCACTTTCCATCGCTGCTCGCGATTCAGGAGTCGATTCTAGAATCCGATAGCCGCCCTGCGAAGGAACAAGGACAGCGCCCCTGTTCTTACGATTCACAGATTCAGCGATTTGATCGGCTTGACTGACCAGCTGGGAGTTATCGATTGTTCCACGAGCTTTCAGGAATTGACGAGTGAAATTACGAAGTGCGCCGTCGACTTTGTTCTCGCAACTTTCAGCTTTGGCGCCAGGCTTCGCGAGACAAGCATTCATCTCCGCGAGAGCTGCAGTGGCTTTTGGATCTTTCTGGACGGCTTCATACCAATCCGCCATGACTTCTTGAGTTTTTGTCTCATCGAGAACACGACTGATTCGCGCGCGAAGCTCACCGTAGCCCGGGATTTGGGTTGAGAGTCCCCGCTCTTCGGCGCGTGAGAGAGCTTTCAGTTTCGCAATCTTCGACGAAATTTTGCCGCAAGCGTTCATCGATTCATCAGAGTCTGGATTCGGATTCGCGCAGCACGTTTGCAGATCTCGAACCAGCTCTTCATTCTTATCTTCGGGGATGCCCGCCGAGTGGACCATCTCATGGAACATCAACGATGCATAACCTTGAGCGGCATCACCGTTGTATTTTTGAGCCATCTGGTCTTTCGCCAGCTTGAACGAGAATTTGTCGACGCCCTGATAGTATTCGGAATCGCTCGTTTGGTTCGCATTACAGCTGAACTTGCGCGGCATCACCGATGGATTTAACAAATCGGTCAGAGCTCCGGCACCCGCCATCGATTTAGTTTGGTTGTTGTAGATATTGATTGTCTTAATCGGCTCGCAAGACTTCGCGTCTTCGGCGCCAACGCTATCGGGACGATTTGTTCTTGCTTGCACCGAGGCGCGCGCTTTGCCGACAGACTCGAAGAACTTCGTCTGCGCATCTGCCGAGTATTTTGCAAAGCCGAGGTCGCTCATACATTGTAAATATTGAGAACGGCCAGAGGGAAACATGGCCGACTTTGGCCCTCTTGCTTGTTGAGTCGAAGCCAAGACCTTTGCGATTCCATCAGACATGGCCTTGGTGCTCGATGCGAAATCGCCGTGCGAGCATGAGCTGTCAAAAATCACTGCCGAGTAGCGGTTCATCAAACACGAGATGGCCGTCTCCGGATTCGTTCTCCCGAACCGTTCGGTGAGTTGTCTCAACGTTTCAGCGCCGGCTTTTAGGTTATTCGGAACCTGATCCTCACACATGATCTGCAGCTGCGCCGACCCCGGTCGCTCAACCTGGTGATCGATCTTGTACGGATCGATCGATGAGGCGACAACTCGGTAGGTGCGCAAGTCAGAATTCAGCTGCATGCGCACGTTTACGAATGCTTTCGCGCGTCTTTCACGAACGTCGATCTGTGTAAACGCGCCTCTGTACGGGCGGCTTGCCGTCACTTCCACGTTGCCGCGCGTGACTTTCCACGTGCTCGCCGTACCTGTCCCGTATTCGTCGACCAATAGTTCTTGGAAATCGCGACCCGCCAGAGTTTGCGAGGAGATACGGCCACTGGGCCCAGTGATTTGAGAAAGCGAAAAGTCATGGCCCGCAATATGAACCTTCGGAAAAATCGTCTCGGCGCTGCGGACAACCGACCCTTCGTCGGCCGTCGCAAGTTTACCGCCGCGCTTAGCACCCGCCTTTTTTGACTGCTTTCGAACGGCCCGTTCGAAGCTGGCCGTATCCTGAGCCTGAAACTGATGTGATTTAACGCCGTTACGCGCAAATGCAAGAGATGGCGCAAACACCATCGAGAGAGACAGAAGTAGGCTGAGCGCGCGTTTGAAAACGAGCATGCGAGAGGCCCCTTGGAGATAACGTACCAACGTCAATCTCTTCGGCTGGATCGCGAATTTTATTGAGACGAAACCTGGATCCCCTCGACAAGAGTCGAGTTTTCTCGCCTCGAAGCAGAACGGCTCAAAATTGAAAATGGCAAGCGTCTCAAAACGAAACGCCCCGCCACTCATCATGAGGGCGGGGCGTTTCACAGCGATTCACGACAGACCTAATTTACTTTTCGTAGATGCTGATGAGCTTACGAATGTCGAGGAAGTAGAGTTTCGAATCTTTGAAGCCGCCAGAAATCAACATCGAGTTATCCGGAGTGACTTCGAGCGCCGTCGGTTGCGAGCCGCCGACGAACGAGAAGATCACTTCACCCGATCTTGTATCGATCACGTCGACTTTGCCGTGGGTCTTCGGGTTGAAAAACTCGTAATTCGGATTCGTATCGGTACGGCACGAGACGTAAAGGTAACGGTTATCGACCGGATCAAGGACGATCGTGTTCGGACGAACGAGATCCCAGTCCTTACCCGCGATCGGAATTTCCTGACCCTCTTTCGTCACGAGATTCGGAGCATCTTTCGGGTAGCGAGGCACTTTGATGACCTGTTTACCGTTTGCGAACGGGACAAGGAGATTGTGCCAGAACGAAGATGGAATGACGGCTTGCCCAGACGCTTTCGCACGTAACGCTTCTTGTACCAACGCATCGACGCTGATGCGCGAGATCGCATCACCGCGCATGTGCGAGAGATACGCCATCTTGCGATCTTTCGTGAGAACGATGTGGCGAACGTTCATCGATGTGCCGTTGTTCTGCTGGCGCTGCGGAACTCCACCGATATCTTGCGGAATCGGAGAAAGCTCAGCGATTTGCGTGTGCTTCACGGCATCGATCACGATGATCGAACCCGTGCTCGACGCATCGACGAGACCGTAACGACCGTCAGCGGTAAACGCCGTCCCGCGAGGCGCGATCTTTGACCAACCTGGTTTCGCAAACGCCGACTTGAGTGTGATTTTACCGATCAGTCGGTTAGACCCATCTTTCGATGTATCGCGATCAAGATTCGTCAGATCGATAATTGAAAGATCGTCAGAGAAGTAATTCGCGACGTATGCAATCTCACGATTGTCGCCGGCAACCATCGGGCGACGCTCGATGATCTTCGCGCCTTGAGATTTCGTCGGGATAAACTCTTTAATTTGCTGAGTGCGCGCATCGATGACGGTAATGAGAGAAGTTCCCGGGAAGATCGAAACTGTTTTCTTGCCTTCAACACGAGACGCGAGGAGATACTTCTCATCGAGAGTGAATTCGACTTCAGCGTTTCCAAGGGTTCCGATTTCACCAGGCGAAACGCCAGCGGGAGTGACGATCGTCTTCTCCATTTGGAGAGTCTTTAAGTTATAGACAGAGACCGTTGCCACACGCTCGTTGTTGATCTTCTTTCCGCACATCTCAGCGACGTAAGCGTAATGACCGTCGGCATCCGAACGCAGACCTTTCGGTTGGCAACCCGTCGGTGCGGTTCCGATCAAGAAATCCGCGGTTCGATAGTTGTTGAGATCGGCTTGCGAAGCCATCGCAAATCCGGACATCATCATGAGACTCGAGAACAGAACGAATTTCATACTCACACCTGAACGAAGGGGTTTAATAACTTCGAACAGGAAAATGAGCATGCGTGATACCAACGCTCAAAACGCGAACGAATGGATTTCGCGCGAGCGTCGACGCAAGTTTTTAGAAAACGTTCTCACCGAGGCGACGAGTTACGCCCGTGTCGAACTCTTTGACAGTCGCAGAAGGCTTACAAAAAGTCCCCTAGAACTAAGAGCTTACGGACGCGGCGCGGGCACGACCTTTTGATTGATCGTACCGAAGAGGTTATGACCTCTTTCATCGCGCATTTCGATTTTAATTTGATCGCCGATTTTCATGAACGGTGTCGAAGCAGCGCCCGTCTCGATCGTCTCGATCATGCGCTTCTCCGCCAAGCAGCTTGAGCCCTTCGTCGGATCTTCGTTCGAGACAGTGCCCGACCCGATGATCGTACCTGCGCCCAAGTTGCGAGTGCGCGCCGCGTGCGCGATCAGCTGACCGAAGTGAAAATGCATCTCGCTGGCATTCGCATCGCCGAAGCGCTCGCAGTTGTATTCAACATGCAGTGGCAAATGCAGTCGCCCGTCGCGCCAAGCGCTCCCCACTTCGTCGAGCGTGAGAGCAAAGGGAGCGAACGCCGATGACGGCTTCGATTGGAAAAATCCGAATCCGCCGGCGAGCTCTTCGGGAATGAGGCCGCGAAGAGACACATCGTTCACGATCATCAGAAGCAAAATCTTATCAAGTGCCGCTTCCGGCGAGATGCCCATCGGAACAAAGTCAGTCACGACCGCGACTTCGCCTTCGAAATCAGTGCCGTGTGCGAAATCGACTTGAGGAATTCCTTCGCGCGGAGGAAGAAAGTCATCGCTCCCGCCCTGATACATGAGCGGAGTCACGCGCAGCGAAGCCGGCATCTCAGCTTTGCGAGCCATACGGACCAATTTGACGTGATGAAGAAAGGCCGAACCGTCGGCCCACTGAAAAGCACGAGGAAGTGGCGAATGAAATTCGTCTTCGTCGACTTCAAAGGCATCGGTGCGGCGCCCAGCCTCAAGTTCGTTGAACAATGTTTCAAGGAGTTCGCGAGTCGTGCTCCAGTGTTCGACCGCTTCACGGAGATTGGGCGCAATGTGCGAAGCGCGTACAGCGCGGCGGTTGTCTCGGCTCACGACCACGAGGTCGCCGTCACGTTTGGTTGGGTTGCGAAGAGTGCCTAATTTCATGATTCATTTCTAGTGCACGAGTCGCCTCAAGTCCAATGACTCGCGCAGCGCACCGTTGCCAGCTCGCATACAATAGACTCTTATCGAGAGCGGAGGACGTTCGTATGGTCTTGTACAGCTACTACCGCAGCTCCGCTTCGTTTCGCGCCCGCATCGCATTGAACTTAAAAGGTCTCGCTTATGAGTACCGTGCGATCCATCTTCTCAAAGGTGCGCAGATGACGGACGAATACGCGAAGTTGAATCCGGCCAAACAAGTTCCGACGTTGATTCACGAAGGTCAGGCCATCGGCCAGACAATGGCGATCATCGATTACCTCGATCACGTACAGCCGACACCTCGTCTTTTCCCCGATGAGCCTCTGAAACGAGCGCTCATCACTCAAGCTTGTGAGATCATCAACAGCGGCGTTCAGCCTCTTGCAAACACAAGCACGACTGTTTACCTCAAGGATGTCCTAAAGCTAGACGAAGCGACTCGCGCGAATTGGGTTCGCCACTGGCTTACGAACGGTCACCGTATGCTCGAAACTTTTTTGGCGAACCATGCGGGCGATTTCGCTTTCGGATCAACCGTGAGCGCAGCGGATTGTTTCGTTCTTCCGCACCTGGTTTCGGCCGAACGTTTTGGCGCGCCTTACGATGACTACCCGATCTTGAAACGTCTGCGCGCGACGTACGCGGCGGGCGATGCTTTCAAGAGAGCAATGCCCGATCAGCAGCCTGATTTCGAGAAGTAAACTAATCCCACCAACGTGACGACGATGAGACGACCACACCTTTCGCGAAGTCGATCGTGCAAGTGAACTTCGGCATCCCGACTGAGACCGTCGCAGACGCTTGGCCCGAAGACTTTTCCTGATCAATTGCTTTCAAGCGATCCATCACTTCACGCGGAGTGAAACGGCTCACGGAGTCGTGGTTGACCCGCCCAATGACGTGAGCCTTTTCCAATTTAATGTCGGTATCGAACTGCATGGCGCTAAACGGAGCACCGCTTTTGTAGCGGTCGCAGAAACCACGCACCGGCGCCGTTCCTGTGTAATTGAAAACTTGGCAACCGCCGTAGCAGACGACGACGAAGGCCAGGAGTCCGAGGACGGCCTTCATGAGCGAATACGGCCGACGACAAAAAACAGTCGCAGACAAATGGCGAGAAGAATGACGGCCATCGTTTGATGAAGCGTCGTCAAAGCCGGCGGAATATAGAAGACGAGATTCAAGACACCGACGACGACTTGCAGGCACACAACAATCGCGGCCCAGCGGCTCAGACGCAGAAACTGCGGCGTCACCCATGGACGAATGTGTGAGCGCTGCATGTAGAACGCGAAAAACACGAAAGCAACCGCCAAGAAGTAGGCCGCCATGCGGTGAACGATCTGAAGCCCGATGGCTCCCCACCACGTCGGAAACCATTCTCCATTACATTTTGGCCAGTCGACGCAAACCGAACCCGCGTAGGTCGAAGCGACGAAACCACCGATGAGAAGCTGGCCGAAAACAAGATACGGCGTCGAGCGCGCCCAAAGAACGAAGCCTGCTGGCAACAGTCCGTGCGGACGATCGACCTTCTCGTGAAGCGCCATGATCATCCAGTACACCGACAAGAAGAACGACGTACCGAGGGCCAAGTGAGTCGTCACGATGATCGCACGAACTTGCAGTCGAACAGTGAGTGCGCCGAACACGATCTGGACGATCAAAAGTAACAGTCCGATCGTCGCTGCACGACGAACTCCAGTGGGAATATCTGATTTTTTGTAAGCGTAAAAAGCGCAGCCCAAAAAAATCAGCGTCATCAAACCGACGCAAGCGCGGTGCACGAACTCAAACCAAACCGCCGGGTGAAAGTCGGGAATGACTTTACCGAAGCAAAGCGGCCAGTCCGGGCAGCTAAGACCTGCGTTCATGGCGCGGGTGGCGGCACCGATCGCCATCGTTGTGACGATGAAAACGAGAAGCGTGCGGAGCCAAGTTTCGAAACGATGATGCGAGATCATGTAGGTTTGACCAGTCATGCTTGCGCCTTAAAGTAGCGATGCCACTTATCGATAACGGGCACGATCAAAAACGCCAAGACTGAGAAGTTCGTCCATAAGAAAAACGGCAGCCAATGCGTCTTCCCGCCCGACTTATAATAACGGAAAAACTCGTAGAGAACCTTGAAAGCAAACGGGACTACGATAATCCCGTACAACCAGTAAGCCGGCGTGAACCACGGCGAACAGATCGCCAGCGCCACGTAGGCGAACATGTAGAGACCCATGTGAAAGAGTGTCGCATCCGTACCGATCATCACGGGTAGCACCGGAATGCCGCCCTGCTTGTAGTCGTCTTTAAACTTAATCGCGAGCGACCAAAAGTGGGGCATCTGCCAGAGGAACAAAAGCATGAACACATAGAAGAGATCTGGGCGTGCGAGGTTTTGATTGTTGGCTGCGTAACCGATGACGACCGGCATCGCGCCTGGAATCGCGCCGGGCACGGCGCCGAAAGCCCATTTTTTCTTCCAGTAGAGTGTGTAGAGAAGGTTGTAGAGCACGACTGTTGCGACACCGAGAATGCAGACGAGCGTGTTTACGAGAAGCGAAGTCGCAACACCAAACAGTACGAACGCCGTGCCGATGAACGCCGCTTGAAAGACACTCACCTGACCCGATGGAATCGGACGGTCTTGCGTGCGAGGCATGTTTTGATCGATGCGCCACTCTTGCGCTTGGTTAAGCGCGAATGACCCTGCGCTGAAGAAGTAGAGCGACAGCGCTGTCAGGACAAGGTGACCGATCTCAATCGGTTCGTAAGGCGGCCAGCTCAGGAAATATCCCGCAATTCCGCTCACCAGAACGAAAACGACGATTCCTGACTTTGTGAGATCGAGAAAGAGCCGCAAGTATTCTCGCCCCTTTTAGAAGTGCTAACGGTCTAACTTAGCCAAGGGTCTGAGGCAAACAATGGGACGCTGTGCTCAAATTTTAGGCGCGCTCGTTCGAGGGTTCCTAACCTCTTATTCGAGCGCTCTGATTGGTTTCGTGGGATCAATGGATTTGAGCTCTTTCATTTTCTCGAGAGCCGACTGAAGACTCTTTTGATCTTTCACTTTCACGATCAAGAACGGACGCCCCTTCTCGTCGAGTTGAGCGAACAAAGAAGGGACCGGCGCTGATTTGATGGCGGAGAACGAAGTCTTCAAAAGGGGAAATTTCGAAGCGAACGCTTGGAAGTGGTCCATGTGCTCAGGTGTCAGCACGATTAATGCCGTTGTGGACGATTCACGAATATCCTCGATCGTGCGCTCTTCGGAAAGAGGACTTCCGCCCTGATAAGACGCAATATTGTAGAGGTGGCGGAGGCTGCGTTTGAGTTCTTGGCCTTCGATTGGTTTTCCGTCATAGCCGACGACGAGAGCCATCATCATCGGTTCGAATGCAAGATGAGCTTGAGGAAATCTTCGGCCGAACGCTTCGATCGCGCGGTTGATGAATGCGGCATCGATTGTCTTTCCTGTTTCGAGCATCTCTTTCACATCTGGATAAATCTCGCGAGCAAATCCTTCGATGTACTCGTTGTTGTACCAGCTCTTATCAGGAACATCGCTCACGCGTTCATACGCCCATCCATTACCGATCGCCGTCGCCAATGCTTCGTTGAGATATTGTTCTGCGAGCGCTCTCGAGGGATGTTTGCTGTCGTCAAAAGCCTTCTTGAGCTCAATCATCTTCTCATCGGTTTGCGAGGCGTAGACCGAGTGGCAGAGTTCGTGAAAAACCACTCCGAAGCTTCCCGCGAGATCTTTGCCCTCGAGAACTCCATGTTGTTCGATGCTTCCTAGTGAATTTGAGTTGCTGGAGTTTCTGAAGTTCTTAAGTGTTGGCACACTGTAGAGTCCGATGGTGAAAGGCAAACTCTCGGGCCAACGGGCGCCGTAAAACTTCACGGCCTTTTCGAACATGCCGTTCAGATCGGCTTTCTTCGCGAGGCCTTCAAGTTTCGCTCGGTGCTTTTTTAAGAAAGGCTGACCGCTTTTCCAGATGCGTTTACGGAAAACCGGCTGAATCGTCTTCAGTGCACCGAAAAACAAAACTTGATCGCTCGGCATGAGGACTCCGATCGAGCGCTGCTCGAAATCCGCAAGATCGCTCGCGAAGATCGATTGCGAGATCAAAATGTCTTCGACCGCCGCTCCTTGCGGTCGACTCGCGACCGGCGTTTTGAAAATGAATCCTTCGTTCAAAACCGGTGAAAGATCACGCATCGTTTTGATCGCCGCTTCGACTTCAGGTGTTTGCAATTCGCTTCGCTTGTAGACTTCTTTGAATCCAGGCGGGAGATGCGGTCGGTCAGAGAGCGCAAGGGCGAAATCGAGAAGACCTTGCATCTCGCTGACCCGATATTGAACTGCTAGTTTGGCTTGGGCACTGACCGCAACGAGAAGAAGAGCGAAGAAGATCGTTTTCATGCTCTCAGGTTTCACGCGCTCTCATCGAGATTCAATCTCGAAAGTGGTTCCCCGCGCCGACCTCGACTCCGTGATCTCAGCTTCGTCAGGTTTTCAGCCTGCCGTGGTTGGGTAGCGACCTCACGACACGTCCCAGGAACTACGTCAGAACCTCAAACAACAGCTTCAGAATTTGGAGGACCAGCAAAGCTAGACCTCCGAGCTCTTTAGCGGTCGCTAAAATGCGCCGAAACAAGAGTATCCGCTTTTGTTTCTTTGTCATTTTGGGCTCCTTTCGTTGATGGAAGGAGCAGTCGATCTTTGCTTCAGCCAGCTCGGGAAACCGCGCTGGCTGTTTGCATTTTAGGGGCGCGGTTCACACGAAATAGAGAACCAGCCGCCGTCCGGCATGATCGGCCTTCGGACGCCCCGTCGTATAAGCCGAACGAAAATCTAAAGCCGCACATCCGCTCCAAAAAACAAAAACGCCGCCCCCTTTCGGAGAGCGGCGTCGCCTGAGCGAACCGGTCAGCTCGAAGCTTACAGCGTCGAGTGCTGAACGACGCGGGTCATCTCATCGAGGATCGAGAAGAACCAAAGAACGAGAAGGAAGAAGAACGCGCTCACGATGATGATGCGGTTCATGCGGTCGTCGTACTTCAAGTGCATGAAGATCAGAGCGACAAACAACGCTTTCACTGTCGCGATACCGAAAGCGACGATGGCGTTGAAGGCCCCGAAGTCGATGCGAGAAGCCGCTACCGTGATGAACGTGAGGAAGATCAGAGTCGCGAAGACTTTGATGTAAGTTTCGAAAGGAACAATATGGTGCGAACCGTGGCCGCCGTTTCCTTGGCCGGTTGCCGGCATTGTGCCTGCAGCTCCGCCCGAGTGTGTTCCGTGACCTGTTTTATCGCCGTGGTGATTGTTTGCCATCTGGAGCGACTCCTTAAGAAACCAAGTAGAGAAGTGGGAAGAGGTAGATCCACACCAAGTCGACCAAGTGCCAGAAAAGTCCGACGCCTTCGACAGCCGTGTAGTGATCTGGCGAGAAGTCGCCGCGCTTCAAACGAATCATCGTCCAGATGATTAAACCCATTCCGAGCATGACGTGGATCCCGTGAAGGCCCGTCATCATGAAGTAGAACGAGAAGTAGAGCGCGAGGTTTGCCGGGATTTCTTCAGGAGAGAGCCCGACGTGGTGAGCGACTTCCTCGAGGTTTCCGTGGTACCAAGCCCCCGGGTAGAGACCTAAGTGAAGCTTGTGCGAGTACTCGACGTACTTGATCGCCATGAAGATGAAACCGCAGATCACGGTGATCGCGAGCATCCAGAAGGCGCGCGCGTTATTCTTCATCTGGATGTAGTAGATGCCCAGAGCCATCGTGAGAGACGAGCTCAAGAGAACGATCGTGTTCGCCGAACCGAAACGCCAGTCCGTGAACTTCGCGCCGATTTTGAAAACCTCAGGATAGATGTGGTGGAAGATCGCGTACGCGACAAACAATCCGCCGAACATCAAAACTTCGGTTGCTAAGAACAGCCAAACACCTTGCTTGCCCGTCTGATACTCATGCTCAGGCGAGTCGTAGTGCATAGCATAGGGATTTCCGTGCGCGTCGTACTTAACGGTACTCATAAGGACCTGCTGTTACGATTGGAGTTTTTTCGAAGTTGTCGTGCGGAGGAGGAGACGTCGTTGTCCACTCGAGCGTTTTCGCGCCCCATGGGTTGTCACCGACAGGTTCTTGCTTCGACAACAACGCGTGGATAACGGCGATCAACGCGATCACAAAGCCTGTTCCGATCATGTATGACCCGATCGTCGACATGCGGTTGAGCGGCTCAAACACAGGAAGGTAATCGTAATAACGACGAGGCATGCCCTTCGCGCCGAGAACAAACTGCGGGAAGAACGTCACGTTGAAGCCGACGAAAATGAAGAAGAACGACGCTTGTGCCATCACTTCGTTGACCATCTTGCCGAACATTTTCGGGAACCAGTAATAGATGCCGCCCATGATCGCCATCAATGTTCCGCCGACCATGACGTAGTGGAAGTGCGCCACGACGAAATAGGTATCGTGGAAGTGCGTATCGAGGGCCGTCGTCGCGAGGAAGATGCCCGTCACACCGCCGATGGTGAAAAGGAACATGAAACCCATCGCGTAGAGCATCGGTGATGCCAAGTTGATCGACGCCTTATGAAGAGTCGCGACCCAGTTGAAAACTTTGATCGCCGTTGGAACACCGACGAGCATCGTGATCGCCGAGAACACGACACCGGCGATCTCAGATTGTCCTGAGACGAACATGTGGTGACCCCAAACGAAGAACGAAACCGCCGCGATCGCGATCGACGAGTAAGCAATCGCCGTGTAACCGAAGATCGTCTTGCGAGAGAACGCTGCGATCAGTTCAGAGATCACACCGAACGCCGGCAAGATCATGATGTAAACCGCAGGGTGAGAGTAGAACCAGAAGAAGTGCTGGAACAAGACCGGGTCACCACCTAATGCCGGGTCGAAGAAACCGATCTGGAACACGTTCTCCATCGCGATCAAGAGCAACGTAATCGCGAGAACAGGAGTCGCGAGAACCTGAAGAATCGCGGTTGAGTAAAGCGCCCAAACGAAGAGAGGGATCCGGTTCATCGTCATGCCCGGAGCACGAAGCTTGTGAACCGTCGCGACGAAGTTCAATCCCGTGAGAATCGATGAGAACCCGCCGACGAATGCGCCCGAGACGAGCAAGACGACCGCCTTCGAGAGCGAGATCGAGTACGGCGTATAGAATGTCCAGCCTGTATCGGCGCCGCCGTAGAACATCGAAGCCACCGCGAGACCCGCACCGCCGAGAAGGCAGTACCAGCTCAACAGGTTGAGTCGAGGGAACGCGACGTCTTTCGCGCCGATTTGCAGCGGCAAGAAGAAGTTCCCGAGGAAGGCCGGAATACCCGGGATGATGACCAAGAAGACCATGATGGCTCCGTGGTACGTCATCAAACGCGTGTACTGCGATGCCGTGACCACCGCACCCGTTGTTTGTCCATCAACGAGTCGGTTCGCCGAGAAGAGCTCGGTTCGGATCGTGAGAGCCGCGAGGCCGCCGACCAAGAAGAACAGCATCACCGTGATGAAGTACATGATACCGATACGCTTGTGATCGAGGCTCGTGAGCCAAGACCAGAGGCCTTTTTCGTGATTCAGGTAGTTGTGACCGGCTCCATGGCCATGGCCGTGATCGTGTGCGTGAGTGTCAGGTGTGTTTTTTGCCATCTTATTTCACCGTCTTAATGAACTCGATGAGAGCGTTGATTTCTTCTTCTTTGAGCTGCCCGCTGTAAGAAGGCATGACGCCTCCCTGGAAGCCGCTGACGACTTGCGCGTTCGGTTCGAGAATCGATTCGCGGATATAATTCTCGTCGACTTTCACAGTGCCTTTGTTGGTCGCTACGTCGTGGCCGAAAATCCCTTTCCACGTCGGACCCGCTCCCGCTGAACCGTTGAGCGAGTGACAACCGACACACGCGCGCGACAAGTAAAGCTGCTTGCCCTGTTCGGCGAGTGAAAGACCGCCGCCCGCACCTGCCGCTTCACCCGAGAGCCATTCTTCGTACTCTTCAGGCTTCACGACTTTGATCGCTGCGCGCATCGCATAGTGACCATCACCGCAATATTCGGCGCAGAACACATTGAATGTTCCGAGCTCTGTCGCCTGGAACCACAGAGTCGTGTAACGACCCGGAACAATATCTTGCTTCGTACGGAAGGCCGGAACGAAGAACGAGTGGAGAACCGGGCGATCTTTTGGATCTTCGTTGGAAGCCGGGTTGACCTTCTCCGAAGCCATAATGAGCTTCACTGGGCGACCCATCGGAACAACCATCGTTGCCGGAGTCTTGTTACCCTGATCGTCGACACCCGCGACGATTTCGCGACCGTTCTTATAGATAAAGCGCCAATCCCACTTCTTCGCGACCACGTGGATTTCGAGTGCGTTCTCCGGCATCGAACGCATTTGGTGGAAGACGATCCAGCCCCACGCGAATGAGAAAATGAAAATACAGAATGGAATGAACGACCACAGGAATTCGAGCGTGTGGTTGTGCGTGATGTACGCCGTTTTATCGCTAGCCGTACGACGCTTGTACTTGATCACGAACCAGATCATGCCACCGATGAGCAACACGAACGAAATCAAGCTGCTCCAGAGGAGGAAGACGTAGATCTGATCGACGTGCGAAGCGATCTCCGTCGCCGCTGGCGGCATGAAAGTGTCTGAATTCGCGTGGGCGAACGCAGAATTGAGGAGTTGGAACAACCACATAATTACGACTCTCCTTGGGACTTGCGCCCAGAACTCTTTCGGTTGCCGATCCAGAATGGAGCCACGAAGATCGCCATAACGATCAACATAATTGCACCACCGCCCGCCATGATGTTTGAGAGCATGGGCGAGTACTTGCTGGACGAGGCTTCGTAATGAAAGCAGTAAAGGATGACGCGATCGAGGATCGATCCCGTCTTGCCATCGGCTGCTTCGATCGCCGAGAGGCGAACGACTTTGGGATCGAAGACGATCCCGTAAAGGTAACGAGAGATTTCGCCGGTCGGAGTGAGTACGGCGGCGGCTGAAGAGTGAGCGTACTGCTGCTGTTTCTCTTCCCAGTGATATTTGAAACCGATTTGTTTCGCGAGGGCCGTGATCGAAGCTTGATCACCCGTCAAGAAATGCCAACCGGCAGCGCCTTCTGGGCGCCCGTAAGCTTTGATGTAATTGCGCTTTTTCGCGGCCGCGAGTTCTGGAGTCTCTTTTGGCTCGATCGAAACGACGATCGCTTGAAATTCTGAACCGAGCGGCTTTTCGATTCCCTTGAAGGCGTCTTTTAACCCATTCAGGTGGAAGTTACAGAGTGAAGAACATGAGTAATACGCAAGCGAGAGAATCGCCGACTGACCGTTTTTGCCGACAAGTTGTCTGAGCGATATGGTTTTGCCTTCTTCGTCTTTAAACTTGAGATCGAGATCGACGTTTTGACCGATCTTTTCGTCGATACCGACGTCTTGAAGCTCTTTGGGAGTTTCGTTTAGCGAGCCGCCTGTGTTTTCAAACTGTCCGCCGTTTGCAAAAGCCGACTCCGGCGCGCTGGAGAGCGCGAGAACGAGAGCGGTAGCTGCAGTGGCGAAGAGTTTCATCGACGGGCCTTTTTAGTTCAAAGAAGTTGCGTGAGCCGCGACATCGAGATCGTTGTCGGCGATTTGGTTCTTTGTGATGGAACGAACGAAATGAACAAGCGCCCAACGGTCGTTGAGAGCCAGGTGCGAGTAAGACTGCATCGAAGTACCGGGCGAACCGTTCGCAAGAACGTTCATGAGACTGAGGCGATCGCCACCGAACTTCCAGTTGCCTTGAACGAGATTGCGCGGGCGAGGAGAGAGATTTTCTCCTGCGGGACCATTACCTTCGCCTTTTTCGCCATGGCAGCTCACGCAGTTTTTCGCGAAAAGTTCAGCGCCGCGAGCGATCGCCTCTGGAGACGAAATCCAAGGAGTGTTTTGTGCGCCTTCCTTTTTAGCTGGCTCAGCTGCAGGTGCCGCCGCTGGCGCGTCGGCCGGAGCGGCTGGCGCTTCAGGATTTGTCGGCGCGTTTGTCGCCGGCACGTCTGAAGAACTTTTTGGGGCGCCCGTTTTCGCTTCAGGAACTTCTTTGAGATCGATGCCACCGCTCAAGAACGAGACGTAGATCAAAACCAAGAGTGAAGCGACCATGCTCAGCACGAAAGTGAACATGCCCATTTTGTTGTAGCTATTTTGGCCGTAGTCGTTTGCTGCCATGGACGAGGAACTCCTCATGAAGGAACGAGCGGAAATGCGGAAAAGGTGTTCTTCTGATTTCGCAGATTGGAGCCGCGAAGGCAAGTTGAAAGCAAGTTGATTCAACGGCTTAAGTGAATCCGAACGATCGCAAAGTCGAGGTCGCCGTGCGTGATTCGTAAGCAAGCTCAGACCTGGGTCCGCCGCCTTGTTCAAACCGACCAAAACTCGATTCGCGCGATCATCTGACAGCCGGGCGAAAGACGTCGCAAAATTCTTGAACCTTCGCCGCAAGCGAGTCGTCCCGCTTGGGATTTGTTGAGTGATGTCAGTCAGATCACCCTCTGCGCTCGCCGAGTTTGTTCATTGCTTATGCAGTGCAATGCGCGCTAGAAGCGTAGCTCATTGGAGGCCGTCGAGTGCCGATGAAGTTCGATTTCAAAAAGAAGACGGTCGTGGTGACTGGCGGCGCACGAGGAATTGGACTCGAAATCACGCGCCAGTTTTTAGTGGCCGGCGCGCGAGTTCACGTCTGGGAATTTTCGGCGGAGTCGATTGCGTCTGCCCACCAAGATCTC
>CAJYIL010000486.1 GCA_913774795.1 Pseudobdellovibrionaceae bacterium | reverse complement strand
TCTCGCGCCGGCGCCCGAACAAGTCCCGATCGAAGTTTCAAGATCGCTTCGCGAGGCGTGCATTCGCGCGACGGCGCAAGCTCCTTCGCGAACGACGATCGAAGAACGCATCTTTTTCGAAAACGATTCCTATCAGTCCTGGACATTCGTTCTTCGCGAACGTGGACTTTTGGGCGGAGTTAAATCGCGAGCGCTCGTTTGGTTTCGCGCAGCTCCGGAGGAATCGCCGTTCGTTGCTTTTGCGTGGCCTGGGCTTGGCCTGTCTCGTTCGGTCGACGTGCGCTTTTTCATGAAGGAAAACCGATCGAGACCACCGAGCCTCTTCGCTCGAAACTCGTGGGTGTTTATGAGCGATTGGTTGCAAAGGCGCGCGGGCAAACGGTGCGCGTCTCGGTTTCTCCGACTGGCGTCTGGGCTGGCGTGCGGCTGAAGGGGACATTCTTCGAAGCTCCGCCGGTCACAAAGAGTTTGCTTGATCCGGAATCTTATTCGACTTGGAACGAGGAAGCTCAGCTACCGAGCGATCGCGAAATCGTGAGTCTCTTGTTCACGATTTGAATTCGGCCGGGATGGCATCGTCATCACGAAGGTCGTCTCTTTCTTCGATGCATCGAACTCTAACGTTCCTTGATGCGAAAGCATGATTCCTTTCGAAATACTTAAGCCCAATCCCGTGCCTTTGCCGATTTGTTTTGTCGTGAAAAACGGTTGCATCAATTTCTCGCGAACAGATTCTGGAATCGAGTCTCCTCCGTCAGAGACCGCCATTTTAAACACTCCGTCGTGATCGTGCGTTTCCACGCGAATCCACTTCCGTTTCTGAGGGAGCTCTTCGACCGCATCGAGGGAATTGTTAAGAAGATTGATCAGCACTTGTGAAATTTGCTCAGGCACGCAATCCAACTCAGGGTTGGCGCCGTTGGTTTCGATCAGAAGTTTGACTCCGCGGGCTTTGAGCTTCTCCGCGCACAAGAGAAGCGTGTCATCGAGAATCTGAGAAACGGGAACCGACGTTCTTGGGGTCGTCTCATCGGCGCGCGCGAATCGCTTCAAGCCCTGGACAATTCTCGAGATGCGCTCAACGATGCCGGTGATTGAATTTAATCCTTCGACGATTTTTTCTTTCGGCATCGTGCTGATATCACCTGCGAGCAGCTCCGCGTGTAGCGAGATCGCCGCAAGCGGCGTGTTGATTTCGTGCGCGATGCCGCCAGCCATCTCACCGAGCGCCGACATCTTCGTTTTCTGCGCAAGCATGGACTGCTGTTCAGCGAGTTGGTTCATCGCCTCCTGAAGCTCTTTGGTACGGGCTTCGACTTGGGTCTCGAGCGTGCGGTTGAGGATCTTGAGTTTGCGGCTTGTTGTCTGAAGATTGTAGTAAGTGACGAGAATGACGGCCGCAAACAAAAGAGAGAGATAGGTCAGCAGCTGGCGCGCGAGCGTGCTGCCGATGTCATGCTCGACCACTGCACCGAAATGGAGTTCTTTGGCTTTCTGTAAAAGAGCGAGGGGGGCGTGGTCGGTGAGTGAGGCAATGAGCGATGCGCGTTTATTCGCGTGGCTCAGGACGCTCTCGGCGCTTGCGCGGTAAGCTTTATATCTCTCAGCTTTGAACGTCGAGAGTTGGTCACGAATTTCGGCTTCAACATCGGGAGTCGGACGAACGGCGTAGGCCATCACCAATCGCTCAAGATCTTCGACCTCGAGCTCGCGCTGATCATTGTGAAAATCTTTGACTGACTTGGGGAAGGTGGCCATGTCGGCGACGAGCTTTTTCGTTTCGCTGTCGTAGGCGTCGATCAGTTGGCTTCGACGTTCGGTGATCTCGCAGTATTGCTCGACGACCGCTTTGAGCTTCGCGTAACCGCGGTCGTGAGAATACCACTCCGCAGAAGCAGCTTCGTGGCAGGCGGAGATAAGGCCGGCCGAGTTCGCCTTGATCTCCCGTGCCTCGACCTCTCCGAATCCTTGAACTTTGTAAAGGAGGCTATTGATCTTGCGATGATCGATCTCGATCTGTTGGAGAGAGAATGTGGTTCGGCCGATGGCATTCGTGTCGAGAAAGTAATCCCGGAGCGCGAAAGTCGCGACAGCCGGCGCAAATGCGAGAATGCCGATGATGCCTAGAAAGAGTTTCTGCGTAGCGGGTCGCGTTTGCATGAATGACTTATCGACCTGGACCTTCGTCAATTCGCATCACGATTTCTGGATACAACTTCGTCACTTTGGTGCGAGTTCGTTAGCTCGATGACACGCTAGACCTTTGTCTCAGTATCATGTGGTCGCCGAGGGACGTATCATTGAGAGACACGGACTAAAGGAGACTCGTCTTGAGTATTTGGGCACTACTACAGATCGTATTCGACATCTTTATGGCGTGTGGGCTTTTGGTCGTGGTGATGCGGATGAACCGTGCTCCGAAAGATGACCCGCGTTTGTCGCGAGGGCTCGCTCTGCTTCAGTCTAAAATTGCGGTTCTCGAAGATTTATCAGACCGTACCGAACAGCAAGTCTCCGGATTAGTTTCAATTCTCGAAAACAAATCGCGCGAGG
>CAJYIL010000485.1 GCA_913774795.1 Pseudobdellovibrionaceae bacterium | reverse complement strand
TTAGCACTTGCCCTCACTCATAAGTCGTACGCGAACGAAGCGCTGGGCGGAGGATCAACTCCGACCGACGACAACGAACGTCTCGAATTTTTGGGCGATGCGGTTTTGGATTTAGCGCTCTCCGAAGTTTTGATGAAGAAGTTCCCTACCGATTCTGAAGGTGCACTTTCGAAAAAGCGCGCAAGCCTCGTCAACGAAGAGTCGCTCGCGCAAGTCGCTCTCTCGATCGGGCTCGATCAACACATCAAGCTCGGAAAAGGCGAAATCAAAACGGGTGGTCTCCAAAAGCCCCGTATTTTGGCGTCTTCGCTCGAGGCCATGATCGGCGCCATCTTTCAAGATTCGGGTTTCATCCAGATTTCGAACGTGATCGAAACGCTCTTCGCTCGCCAACTCGCACAGCTTGGTGACATCGATTTTAGCTCTGATTTTAAGACGCGCCTTCAAGAGCGCGCACAAGACATTCGTAAGCAAACACCGACCTACCGAATCGAAAGCCAAACAGGCCCCGACCACGACAAGACTTTTACGGTCATCGTTGAACTCGGTGCCCAGCCCTTGGCGACGGGATCGGGCAAAAGTAAAAAAGCGGCCGAACAAAATGCCGCGCAGAAAGCACTGGAGATGCTCGTATGACCTCTGAAAAACCGTACCGCGCAGGCTTTGTCGCCCTTGTGGGACAACCGAACGCCGGAAAGAGCACGCTCCTGAATGCGATCTTAAACGAGAAACTCTCGATCGTGAGTGCGAAACCTCAAACGACGCGCGCTCGCGTCACTGGCATTCTGAACCGCGATGACGCTCAAGTTGTTTTCGTCGATGCGCCGGGAACTCTGAAGTCGACGAGCGGAATTAATCAATTCCTCCAAGACGAGGTCGCGGACGTCATGAAGAAAGCCGATGTCGTGTGCGCTCTTCTCGCGGCCGATGCACCCGAAGAGGCGTCGATCGAACTCATGAAGCAGCTTCAGGCGGGCAAAACTCCGTGGGTCGCGATCGTGACGAAGATCGACATTCTCGGCGGCACGCGCACACCAAAGTTTTTCACGTACTTGATGGAAAATTCGATCCCGTTCGTTTCGATCTCGACGGCGAAGCGACCTCAGGAAGCGGTGGAAGAAGTGCTCTCACGGGTGCTCCCGCTTTTGCCGGAGTCGAAAGCGCCGTTGTTTGACCCTGAGCTGTACACGACACAAACGGTTCGGCAGATCGTCGCCGAGTACGTTCGTGAGGCTTGTTTCGATCGTCTTCAGCAAGAAATCCCTTATGGTCTCGCCGTTCGAGTTCAAGAATTCAAAGAAGAAGAGACCATCACGAAGATTCGCTGTGAACTCGTGATCGATAAAGAAAATCACAAAGCGATCGTGATCGGCGCTAAAGGCGCCACGATCAAAGCGATCGGTATGCAGGCGCGCGAATCGATCGAGCGTTTTCTTGGAACAAAAGTATTTCTCGAGCTTCACGTCGCGGTCCAAGAGGGCTGGACGAAGAATCCTCGCATCATGAAGGAGCTCGGTTATGTCGTCGCGAAGAACTAATCAACGTCGAGGTGCGGCTCGCGAGCCAGAACTCACGTCGTCATCGAACGAGCCGCTCTTCAAAGCCGCGCACTCGGTTTCGCGGGTCGCAATCATCGGTCGCCCAAACGTCGGCAAGTCGACGCTTTTTAACTACCTGACCGATTCACGCAAAGCCGTCGTGAAGAACCAAGCGGGCGTCACGCGCGATATCATCATCGAACCCGGCGAAATCTGGGGTCACAAATTCGACGTTATCGATACGGGCGGCTTGACCGAAGCAACCGATCTTTTCTCGAAGCTCATCCGCGAGCAAGTCGTCGATTTCTTGAAGTCGGTTGATCACTTGATTCTCGTCATGGATGGTCGCCTCGGCGTTCACGCCGAAGACCGCGACATCATCCGGATCGCCAAAGAAGCGGGAAAGCCGTTTCTCCTCGTCATTAACAAAGTCGATTCGATTAAAGACTCCGAGATGGCCAAAGCCGAATTCTACGAATTCGGGGTCGACATCGTTTCGGCTTCATTCGAGCAACGCTACGGAATGGATGAAATTCTCGAGTGGATCGTCAGCCAAGTTCAGCGAACCGAAAATACCGTTCGCGAAGGTTTGACGATCGCGATGGTCGGAAAACCGAACGTCGGAAAATCCTCGCTTTGCAATCGCCTCTTAGGCGAGAAGCGTCTTTTGGTTAGTGAAGTGGCCGGTACGACGACCGACGCCGTCGACACCGAGCTGATGTACGAAGGTCGCAAGTTCGTATTGATCGATACGGCCGGTCTTCGTCGCTCCGCTCGTCTTCAAGAAGACCTCGAGATTATCTCGACGTTCAAAACTCGCGATGCGATTCGCCGCGCGGATGTGACGTTACTCGTCGTCGACGGAAACGAAGGCCCGACAGCGCAAGATGCAAAAATTCTCGAGCAGATCTTGCGCGCCCACCGCGCGGTGATCTTGGTCGCGAACAAGGTCGATATCGCCGAAGCTGAGCACGAGGCGTTTCGTTCATGGTTCCGCGAAAGGGCGGAGCGCGAATTCCATTTCTTCCCGGATATCAAGATCGTCTTCACCAGCGCCGTCACCGGCAAAGGTTTGAAAGACATGTTCGACACCATCGTTGAAGTCGAAGACAAGATCACGATGCGGATCAAAACGCGTGAGCTCAACGACTTCTTCATGGAGACCATCCGTCAAGCGCCGGCTCCGGTCTACAACACGCGTGACGTGAAATTCTACTACCTCACGCAAACCAATCAGCAGCCTCCGGCCTTTATCGCGTTCGCCAACCATAAAGAGGGCGTGACGCCAAGCTACCGACGCTTCCTCTCCAAGCGTTTGCAAGATCGATTCGATCTCCACGGCATTCCGATCCGCATCTTCGTTATGTCGGGTCGCCACGGCACTCGACGCGGTCGCGCGGGTGAAGAAGCGGCGATGGATGCCATCGAGAGAGATGAGCAGCTCGACGCGATCGAAGGGCAAGATTTCGAGCGCGAGAGCGAGGAGCTTCAGAATTACGATCTCGATCAGCTCGAAGGTCTCGACCCAGATGCTAACGATTTCGAGGATACCTCGTTCGATGAGTGATTCGCCCTCGACTACGTTAACGAGTAAACGCCGCCGCTCTCTCTGGGGAACGCGCTTTGGTTTTTATTTGGCAGCGGTCGGCTCGGCGTTCGGTCTAGG
>CAJYIL010000484.1 GCA_913774795.1 Pseudobdellovibrionaceae bacterium | reverse complement strand
ACTGACCGTTCTTCACGATCGAGACGTCGGCGAGATCAGCTCCGTAGTGGGGCCCGCCGTCAAATGGATCGACTTCGTTCAAGTATTTAAAGCCGATTGACTCAAGTAAATGTTGGGCTGGCAAAGTCTCTTCACCGACGCGGCCGAGTGTCAGTCGCGCTTTTGAATCGAGGAGAGCCAGGTAAATATCTTCTTCAGGGAACAGAGACGAGATGAATTCTCGGTTTTGTTGCGAGAGAACATCGGCCTCTTGGTAAGGAAGGCCGGTGAATCTGCGGCCCAGGGCTTCCCAGAATTCAGAGCGCCCGCCGTCACCGAGCGGCGGAGTGAGTTCGCACAAAACGCGCTTTTCGAAATCCATCGGGTGCATACCCATGTAAACGAAACGGATCATCGAAATCTGACGACCTAACTTCTCAGGCCGGCGTCGGTAAGAACGGTCAATCAAAAGACCGCCGATCTCCGTTGGTCCGTCCGAATCTTCGCGGAATTGAAGAACTTGGTGAATGAATCCAATTCCTAGATTCTCGGAGAACTTGTTCTTCCTGATGATCTTAAAATACGTGTGCGGCACTTCCTCGTTGCCGTGCTTCGCCATGATGAGCGAAGAGCCAACGACCATTTGTTGCTCAAGGTCTTCGACGACGAAAAGATACTCGGCCTTTTCCTTCGGAAGATCGCCGGCGAACGAAGCCACCGATCGCTCAATTTTTTCGGAAAGAACTTTTTTATCCGCCGGCAAATTCAAAAGATGAAATTGGCTTGCGAGCGAATGCAGATCTTTGAGATCGGTCGTTCTCACGTTTCGTAAAATGAAATTCATAACGAGACTCTTTCAAGCACACCGCGATAGAAACGAACGGCCTGGTGCAATTGATCGATTCTCACATGCTCGTTCGGTGCGTGGGAATTGCCAACACCCCGCCCCGGACCTACGACGACACAGGGAATGCCGAATCTTGAGAAAACGTTAGCCTCATTCGCAACCGATTGGGCTCCGCAGTCGGCCGGCAGGCCCTCCGAGCGCAAGACCTCCTGACAAACCTCGACTAAGGGCGAGTCTTCGGGCGTGCGAAACGGCTGTTTGTACTCGGTGATTCGGAAGACGCCCCCGGCTTCGGCGCAAGCGTGGCGCAAGGTTTCCATCCAGCGTTCGTAGATTTCATTCGAGACACTTGGCGGCAAACGACAACAGCCTTTGAACTTCACGATATCCTCGTAAGTTCGAACTTGCCCGATGTTCAAAGTCGGAACCGCCGGATCAAATCCGTCGTCGGAGTAATTCAGAAAGTCTTGTTCGACAGCCGAAATCGCTTTCATGATGCGCGCGATCTTGGAGCCGATCGTTTCTCTCACGTTTGCGACCGTATCGATTTCGAGAACTGCATTCGAAGGCACCGTGTTGTAGTTCACACCGCCTTCCATCTCCATCAGGAGCAGTCCATCGGGCAGCTTCGTCAGGTAATCGATCATCTTCAAAATCGCGCTTTCGCCCGATTGAGGCGATGACGAATGAGCCGCGCGACCGAGAAACATGCGAGATTGGGTCGTCGATGCGTCTGAAACATCGTGTTCT
>CAJYIL010000483.1 GCA_913774795.1 Pseudobdellovibrionaceae bacterium | reverse complement strand
CTCTTTCCCTACACGACGCTCTTCCGATCTTTCATCGATGACATCGGGAGATTCAGCGACAAACGCATCTCGTTGGTTCGTCGATCGTACGGAGATCACAACAGCTTTAATCTTCATTACGGCCTCTCGTACTTCGACACGATGATCACGGTCGGGAGCAAGTATTTAGCGACAGCGAGCAATACGGCAGCGTACTCAGAGCTCATGAAGCAACGATCAATCGGCTTCATTTTCGGTCTTGGCAACCGATGGACCCTGGAGAACGGTTTTACATTTGGAATCGACTGGTTCTCCTACGCGCAGCCTCTTCTCGTTGTCGATCAAGACAGTTCGATTATTAACGCCATCCAGGATCAAGGCGCCAAGCAAACGCTCCAAGATGCTTTCCAGGCGTCTTTGTACTTTCCTCGCTTTTCATTTTTCAAAGTTGGCCTGGGCTGGTCGTTCTAGACGATCGAGCGAGACTGGGAGTCACGCAAACTCGAGTTCGGTGATTGGCTTGTGAACACAAATTCATTTTAAATCAGCGTCTTGGTGGAGAATGTGCGCCTCATTTCGGCGAGTCTAGGGGTCCCTAAAGGGAAGGAAAATACATGAAGAAAATGAATCTGCTCATCGTCGCCGCATCTTTCGTCGCACTCTCGGCTTGCGCGTCTAAGCGCCACCAAGCTGAACAGCAAACTCCACCACCGACTCCAGCTCAACAAGCTGAAGCCAACCTGGCGGGCGAGCGTGACGCTTACGTCGGACAAACTCAAACTCGCATCGACGAGATGAAAAAATTCGCGGCTGACTTGAGAGCGCGCGCGGAGACAACTCCGAAACCTCAAAAAAAGAAAATGCAGAACGCTGCCGACGACATGGACTCTGCGCTCCGCGATGTTGAAAAAGAACTCGCTGATGTGAAAGACGCAGCTCCAGCGAACTGGCTCGATGAGAAACGCGATGTCACAAAAACTATGCAGCGCGCTGAGACTCAGTACTCGAGCTCGATCACTCTTCTTCGTTAATCAAAGAGTCGGGGTCGCCCCTGTCAAAGGCGCGGCCTGACCGACGTTTGTTCGGAGCGGCCATCGGCAGAGTTGCCGTGGCCGCTTCCGATCGTTTTTCAATGACAGGACCGAGGCTTCGAATCAGCCTCCTAGCCATGCCTAAGACAACTGCTGAAGTTCGCACTTTTTTCGATGCCCACTGGACGGTTCGTAAATACAAATCGTTTGAGATGCCGCCGGATCACCTCGACACCATTTTGAGCGCGACTCAGCGAGCGCCGACAGATGCGACAGCTCAGATGTATTCGTTCATCCGTCTCCGCGACTCTCAGCTTCGCGAGAAGTTCGGCTCGCTCACCGGAAATCCTCACTTCGCGACGGCGAGCCTCTCGTTCTTAGTTTGTGCTGACGTTCATCGCCTCGAGCTGTTTTTGAAATCAGCCGGGCACGAGTTGGCCGCGATTCCGACAATTGCGAATCACTTCGGTATCGGCGACGCCGTCATGGCCGCGCAAAATATGCTGGTCGCGAGCGAGATGCTCGGCTACCGCGGGTGTTGGATCGGTGGCGTTCTCAATGCGCTCGACGAGATCGTGTCGCTGACAAAGTTACCCCAGGGAGTCGTGCCATTTGCCGGTCTGACGATTGGTGTGGCCGATGAACCGGCGGTGCACCGCCCTCGGATCGCGCGTTCGTTGATTGTTCACGAAGACACCTACCGCGAACCGAGCGAATCCGAGATCAACGAATCAGTTGCGTTGATGGCGAGCATTACGGCTCGAGGAAATTGGGCTGAAACTCTCGCTCGTTACTTCGCCAAAGACGGAACAATGGAGAAACGCGAAGGCAGCCTTCGCGCCATCCTGAAAAAACAATTGAAGTCTTAAGAGCCGCTCCTGGAGCGGGTTTCGTGTCGTAAGTCTGGGCAAAATCTGCCGCTCACGACTCTCGTCCACGGACGTACAACTATATTTCGAGGCGCGCTCTAGGGAGTGTGCCCGAAGCATGTCACCCTGAAATTCACTTAAAAAAATTGAATTGAAAGAAGGGTGTTTATGCGACCTTCATCCAGGGCCGTTCTTGCGGTCTCGACGCTCGGTCTGGTTTTGTCCATCGCAGCCTGCGGTAAGGACGGTTTTAATCCGGTCACGAACGACACTAACAACGAACAAGCGATTGCAGTGAGACCGGCTCCGACTCCAGCCCCCGAGAATCGCGAGCTGGCGATCTGTTCGACGCTGTCTTTGAAAGATGTCGCATGGCCCATGGCGCTTGACTACACGGGAAAGCGTTCGCTCGCTCTCGGGCTCAATATCTCAGGCTCTTTCGAAGGCGGGAGCGGTTGGAAAAACATCACTAACAACTTCGACGGCCAAGGGCTTTCGCTGGGTCTGTTGAATCAATGTTTGGGTCAAGGGAGTTTGCAACCACTGATGGTCAAGATGCGCGATCGTAACAACGCGGTTATGAAATCGCAGTTCACGTCGGCGCACTTCGCGTCGGTGACGGGCATGCTCTCGAAATGGCAGGGGAGCGCGAAGGTAGCCGACATCGACGTGTACGACGGTGATGGCGATGAAGACATGCGCGCCGACGGCCGTCTCTCTGATCTCGACATGTTGCCCGACGGCTCAGAAGGGCGTGGCTCCGAGGAGTCGGCATCGAGCGATTCGGTCACTTGGGCTAAAGCGAATCTCTACACGGATTCAGCAGGAAAAACGTTTAACTCCACCTGGAAAAAAGAGCTCCAGACAATGAGCGCTCATCCATCGTACGTGTCCTTGCAGATCGAAGCCGCGCTGAAGATTCACGAGAAGGCGATGGGTTACATGAAGACTTTAGGTCTAAAACAACTCCGCTCATATCTTTTCTTGTTCGATATCAACGTTCAAAACGGCGGTCTGTACTCAGCAGACGTCACGGCTTACAAAGCCGCGTTTCCATCGAGCTCGACAGCGGACGAAACGACTCGTCTCAAAAAGATTCTCGATATTCGGATCACCCACGTCATCGAGAAGTACAAAGACGACGTCAAGTCGCGAAAACTTTCGATCATCAACGGGGCCGGCGTGGTTCATGGATCGTCACGCAACTATCCGAAAGAGTTCTGCTTCACCTCGCTCGAAAAGATTCTTTAATTCGATTATGCAAAGGGGCGGAAAGAGTTTTCGGCTCCGTCGCATTGCCAGCAGCGGACATCGGACCTACCTTGTCGTAACGAGCCGAGGAGGCCCTTATGATGACAGTACGCAAATCCCACGAACGCGGCGGCGGCGACCACGGTTGGCTGAAATCACAGCACTCGTTTTCTTTCGCTGATTACTACGATCCATCGAACATGGGGTTTGGTCCGCTTCGCGTGATCAACGAAGACTACATCGCCTCCGAACGCGGATTCGGGGCGCACCCCCACCGTGATATGGAGATCATCACGTACGTCATCGACGGCGAAGTTCTTCATCAAGACTCGATGGGTAACGAAGGCGTGATTCGTCCGGGCGAAGTTCAGCACATGACGGCCGGGACAGGAGTCGTTCACGCGGAGTTTAGCGGGACTGTTCCGACGTCGACGCATCTCTTACAAATCTGGATTTTGCCGGATCGAGCGGGACACAAGCCGCAGTACGGGCAAAAGTCGTTTGCATCTGAGATTGCATCGAAGCCGCTCGTTGAAGTCGCATCACCTGACGGAAGAAACGGGTCGATTGCGATCCACCAGGATGCGCGATTGTACGTTTCGCGCACGCGCGCAACCGATTCCCTCGGATTTTCAGTCGGTGAGGGCCGGCGCGTCTGGCTTCAGGTTGTCAAAGGTTCTTTGAAAGTCACGGGCGCAAAAGGCGAAGTCGAAATCGGCGCAGGCGATGGTCTCGCGATCACCGATGAGACGGCTCTCAAGATTCAG
>CAJYIL010000482.1 GCA_913774795.1 Pseudobdellovibrionaceae bacterium | reverse complement strand
GAAGGCAGGTTATTGGCGAAACGTTCCAATCTCTGACGAGTTAAAATCGTTTCTGCTCAAACTTCGGAAGGTTAATACGGGAGTTAAGCATGTGCTTCCGCAGTTCAACGTATGGAAGAAAGGAGAGCAGGCGCGGGTCATCCGGGCGTTCTGTAAGGGAATGGGACTGCCGTCGATCCGATTCCATACACTTCGAGCGTGCTTCGCAACTCAGCTGCTGGCGAATAACATCGCTCCGGCAAGGGTTATGAAGATTTGTGGCTGGAAGGATCTTAAGACAATGGAGCGCTATGTTCGGTTGGCAGGTATCGACGAGCGCGGGGCGACAGATACCTTGAAGCTTGGAACCGATGAGGATGCGATGGCCGAAGTTATAGATCTCTTTAAGTTCAAAGCGGATCGCTAGTTTCTTTTCTTGGCTTTTTCTGGCTTTTTACGGTGGCAACTTGTTGAAATCATTCAAATGACACCGAACGAGCCATTTTTTTCTGAGCCCGTGTCGGGCAAAAATAAGTTAGTGAGCCGACTGAAACTTCGCCTGGTGATCGCGAATGAATTGCGAAAAGTCGCGCGCAGGCTGCCCCGTCAGTCGTTCGATTTCAAATGTCGGGTCAATATCGTGGTGACCGGCGACGACATCTGAAAACTGGGCTACGAGCCCTTTTGCCATCCACCGGGAATTTCCCGTTAAGCGTAAGAACGCTTTGAAAACTGGATTTGGTAAGTTCACGTAACGAACTTTGTGATGAGTCATTTTTGAGATTCGCTCGGCGGCTTCGTTCATGTCGAGAGTCTCTGGTCCGGTCAGAAAGTACGTCGCATGATTGTGGCCGTCTTCGGTAAGAACTTTTGCGGCCACACGCGCGACATCTCGAGTGTCGACCCAGCACACGCTCCCTTTTCCAGAAACCAGAGGAATAAATCCTTTCGAAATCGGCTCTTTGAACCAGAAAAAGTTTTGCATAAAAGCCGTGGGCTTCAAAATCGTCCAGTTCAGGCCAGAGGCACGCAAGTGATGATCGATGAGTGCATGCGACTTCGCCCACGGAACTGTCGATCGAACGTTGCTGTCAGAGGCCGAAATTTTTACGACTGTTTTTACGCCAGCTTCTTTTGCGGCATCAATCGCCGCACACTCTTGTCGAAACTGGTCGGGAGTCGGTGGGGTGATAAGGAAGAGCTTCGTGCACCCATGCATCGCTTGAGTAAGAGTTTCAGGTTGGTCGAAGTCTCCAGAGATCGCGTCGATGCCTTGTTCGCGAAACGACTTGAGTTGGTCCTGCTTTCTGCACATAACGCGAAACGCATGTCCCGCTGTTTTTAAAATTCGCGCGAGTTCGCCACCGATTCCTCCGGTCGCACCTGTCACCAAGATCATGGGTTTTCCTTTCGTTGAAGATTTTCTGAGATCAAAGCGCTCATTTCTTTGAGAGTCGCGGAGGCTTCCCTCAGTCGTCGTGCGCCGATCTTCTTAATGATTTGTTTGTTCAAAGAATCGACAGCTTTTTCCGCGGCTGCGACGGCTTTTTTTCCTTTAGGAGTGAGTCCGACGAGCTTCGCGCGACGATGATGCGGGTTTTCTTTGAACTCGATCATGCTTTGCTCAGCTAAGAGATCCAGAACACGCTGAACACCCTGACGGGTCAGTCCCATGTTGCGCGCGATTGAGGCGGCGGGAAGAGTTTCGTTCGAATACTCGAGCGCGGCTAGAACTTGCCAGAGCGCGCTCGTAAGCCCGATATCGGCAACGAGCTGATTACCAGCGCTGATGAGCCGACCATTGGCGGCGAAGACCGTATGAGTTAATTGCTGAACGTCATCCATCCCAATCTCTCCACCAACAAGCTGTCAAATTGACAACATGTTGTCCAATGGAGTTCCGGTGACAAATCGAACGAGCGTAGGTCGAAAAAAAGTTTAACGAATGCGCGGATGCATTGTCGGACGAAATGAAAGCTTCAAGCGCGGGTTGTTTTGTGGGTGGAAGAAACGTTAAGCTCGATTTCCTAGAGGTCTCGCGATGAACACCGAAATTCGAAAGCTCGTTAAGCTCGCAACGCCGATTGCGATCGGGCAAGTGGGCCAAACGCTTTTCGGATTCATCGACACCCTGATGATCGGTCACGTGGGAACAACGGAGCTCGCGGCGACTTCGTTTGCGAACAGCGTGTTCGTCGTGTTCCTTATCTTCGGGATCGGTTTGACCAATGCGACGAGCCCCCTGATTTCACAGGCGGTTGGGCGAACGGATTACCACGGAGCGCGCCGCATTCTGAAAGATGCGCTGTGGGTGAGCTTCATCGGCGGAGTGGCGCTGACGGTTCTGTGCGCGCTTTGCGTTTTTGCATTTGACCGAATGGGACAAGCGCCCGAAGTCGCAGAGAAAGCAAAAGTCTTTTTCCTGCTGATTAGCCTCACGCTGATTCCTTCACTTTTGTATCAGACGATGAAGCAATATCTCGAATGTTTGAATCGTCCTGCGGTGCCGATGATCGTGGTCGCTGTGGGTTTGGCGATGAACGTTGTGTTGAACTTGGTCTTCATCTTTGGTGCTGGACCGATCCCGGCTATGGGCGTTGCGGGCGCGGCAATCGGAACAATTTGCTCGCGCTTTGCGATGTTGGTCGCAATGACGGCTTACATCCGCTGGGAAGAGTCGCACCGCGAGTTCATGAAATCGCCAAATTTGTTTCCTGTCCTCGATCGGCGCGCCGTCGTTCGGGACTTCACTTCGCTCGGCATTCCATCGGCCTTCATCGTGACTTTTGAAGTAGGCGCGTTCGCTCTCTCTGCGATCATCGTCGGCTGGGTCGGCAGCGTTTCGCTCGCGGCCCATCAGGTCGTTCTTTCGCTGGCGAGTTTAACGTTCATGATCCCGATGGGTTTGGCGAGTGCCGCCAGCATCTTGGTTGGTCTCGAACTGGGTCGTGACGATCGCGCAGCAGCCCGAAAGATGGCGACAGCCGGATTCATTTGCGCAGCCGCGTTCATGCTGACGTCGGCACTCGTCTTGTCGATCGGCCGCGAATTTTTCCCGTCGCTCTTCTCGAAAGATCCCGCCGTCATCAAGCTTGCGTCGACGCTGATTCTGATCGGCGCGCTCTTTCAGCTCTCTGATGGAATTCAGGTTGTCGGATCGGGTGTCTTGCGTTCGCTCAAGGATGTGCGACTTCCTTTGATCATCACGTTCACCGCGTATTGGCTGATCGCTCTTCCGGTCGGAACAGCGCTTGCCTTCAAAGCCGGGCTCGGAGCTAGCGGCATGTGGTACGGGCTTTTCGCGGGCCTCACAGTCGCCGCGGTCTTTCTTACGCTCCGGTTTTACCGACTAATCGAAAAGAGATGAGCTGCGTGCCGACTTCGGCAGGCGCCTTGCACTGTTGCGCTCCGCTTTCTGAATAGGAGGATCGCATGCACTCTCAGTTTCCCAAGGTCATCGTCGGGGCTCTTATCTTCGACACAGATCAACGGCTTTTTCTCATGCAGTCGGCGGGTAAATTCGGCTCGCAGTGGATTGTTCCGGGCGGTAAGGTCGACTTCGGTGAGTCAATGGCTGACGGCTTAGTCCGTGAAATCAAAGAGGAAACGAATCTCGACGTGACTCACGTTGAATTCCTCGGTGTTCGGGAGTTGATCGAACCAGAGCGGCATTTTGTTTTCTTGGAATTTCAGTGTGTCGCGATGAATCCCGCTCAAGTCAGACTCAATCACGAAGCGACTCAGTTCCGCTGGTTACAAAAGTCCGAAATCGGAGACCTCAGTCTCGCGCCGTCCACATTAGAACTTATTCAGGAGCGCTGGCCATAGAGACCGCGCTTCATGCCAACACCTGAGCAAGCCCGGCGCCCAAAACGACTACCGCAATCGGCGGCAGACGCTTCACCTGCAAAAGCGCAATGCAAATCGCGGCAATCGCGAAGTCTCTCCAGCCGAAGATCGCATTGATCCACACAGGGTTGTAGAGAGCCGCGGCGAGAAGTCCAACAACCGCGGCGTTCGTGCCGAGCAGGGCTGTACGGGCGCGCGGTGCAGATTTAATCTTTTCCCAAAACGGCAGCGCACCGAAGACGAG
>CAJYIL010000481.1 GCA_913774795.1 Pseudobdellovibrionaceae bacterium | reverse complement strand
GCTCCCGCGAGAGTCAAGATCGCGGCATTCACGAAGAAAGCGAGCCCCAGAGAAAAAATCGTATCGAACTGCGCAAGCGAAAGAGACTCCCGTAGGTTGGGATTTCGTCTCGTCTGCACGATCGAAGAATGTAAATACAAGTTATGAGGCATGACGGTCGCGCCGATGATGCCAATGGCGAGGTAGAGAGGCTCTTGAGATGAAAGCATCGAAACCCGAGGAATGAACCCGGCGAACACTTGGCCCCATTCAGGCCCGACCATGATGAGCTCAACGAGAAAGCAAATTGAGATCGTCATCACCAAACCCAAAATGATGGCCTCAACTTGTCTGAAGCCGCGACCTTTGAGCGATAAAATTAAAACGGTGTCGAGCGCCGTGATCGCAATACCGGTGAGAAGAGAGCATCCGAAAAGCAGTTTGAAAGCGAGCGCCGAGCCGAGGACTTCAGCGACATCGCACGCGACGATGGCGATCTCGGCGAGAAACCACTGGATCAATCGAACAGGTTTAGGGTAGCGATCCCGGCAGAGTTGCGCTAAGTCGCGCCCGGTGACGAGGCCGACTCGCAAACTCAAACATTGCAGAACAATCGCGGCGAGCGACGACAGGAGTACGACGAAGAGGAGGCTGTATCCGAAGCGCGAGCCCGCCTCGATGTCGGTCGCCCAGTTCCCTGGATCCATGTATCCGACAGAGACGAGAAGGCCTGGTCCTGCGACGAGAAAAAGCTTTCTCCAGAAACTTAGAGATGAAGGCACCTCGATGGTGCCTTGGACTTCAGAAGGGCAAAACGGAGCGGTCGCGGTTTTCGGGAGCGATTTGAACATCGCTCCCGAGCATAGACCCTTCGAATCAACGGCTCAAGTCTTGGATGAACTGCGGAGAAGCGAGGTACGCTTTCACGTTCGGTTGTTTCGATCGCGAGAAGCCGAGGTTGATCGGAGCGCCGTCTGGCTGATCGACGTAACGGCCGCTCTCGAGCATATCGATCGTGATCGGGCGATCCGAGC
>CAJYIL010000480.1 GCA_913774795.1 Pseudobdellovibrionaceae bacterium | reverse complement strand
GAGATGCACCGCTGTCTCTAATGGGTGAGCGAGCGGTCCAGAACACATCGCTCGCACTCGACGTGATGAAAGCTCTCGGAGAACCGATCGACCTCTCCGAGCTCGCTCGTGTCGAATGGCCGGGACGAATGGAGCGAGTGACGCTCGAAGGCCGCGACGTTTTTCTCTCCGGAGATCACAATGAACAAGGTGTCGAGAGTCTGCGCGAGATCCTTTCGCACTTTCGCTACGAGAAACTTTGGCTCGTCGTGGGCATCGGTAAAGGGAAACCGGTCGATCAAATGCTTGCTCTGTATCGGCTCATACCGCGCGCGAAATTGATCCTGACGAAAACTTCGTTTCGGCAGATCGACTCGGCTTCGTTCGATCGTCTCGAAAGCGACTTTAAGTTCGACGACGCGTTCGAGGCGCTGCGTTTCGCGGCGGCTCAAGCGGGCGATGGCGATCTCGTGGTCGTGAGCGGTTCTCTGTATCTGGTGGGCGACTTGCGTGCGAAGTTGGTCGCGCGTTAGTGGTTGACCTCCGCTGCGGAGGTGGCGCGATCAGCTGTTGGTCGTTTGTTCGCGACTGAGTTTGTCGGTGGTAGTGCGGTCTTGATTGGTTGGTGGCGCGGCGGTCTTTCGTGCTTCGGCCTCGAGTGCCCGGTGGCGCGATCTTACATCCGTCCATGGGAGGCGGGTTCCGATCCGCCATCCAGGCGGATCGGGCAAAGATTCTTCGGAGAAATTTCATTTCTTTGTTGACGGGTTTTTCGAGACGCGAGGACTTCGCATCGGCGCATTCTGGTTTTCGACCGCGAGGGTTGGTGAACTTCGTTTTTCGACTTTATCAGCGAGCTCTGGCGCTAAAAGAAAGCAATCCTGATTCGATTCTCACACGACAACGAGTTTTGCCAAACTTGGGAAAATTCGCGTTCTAAAACCGATGATACAACCTCCGCTGCGGAGGTGAAATGCAACTTTCAAACGACGAACTCGTTCTTCAGGCCGAAAAAGAAATCAAGGTCGAGCGTGAGTCGACTCTGAGAATCATCAAACTCTTCCAAGAAATCTCGGTACGAAAGATTTATCTCGAACGCGGTTACCCAAGCTTCTACGAAATGGTGACGAAACATTTCGGCTATTGCGCAGGATCGGCGATGCGAAGAATCAATGCGATGAAACTCGTGAAAGAGATGCCGCAATTTGAAGAGAAGATTGAATCGGGTGAGCTCAGCTTGAGTGTTGCGGCCGATGTTCAGTCGTTTCTTTATCAGGAAGCCAAGATCGAAAGACCTTACTCGCTCAACGCGAAAATCGAACTCGTCGAAACCTGCCTCGGCAAATCCCGCCGTGAAGTCGAAGAGGAATTCGCGCGCAGAAATCCCGAAAGAGAAAAACGCGAAACTCAGTACGCAATCTCCAACGAGCGCTTGAGAGTTAGCTTCTCGATCTCCAAAGAGCTCAACGACAAATTCAACCACCTCAAAGACCTTCTCGGCCATGTTGATCCATCGATGACGACTGAATCGCTTCTCGAGCGGCTGGCGGAAGTTGGTCTCGATAAATACGATCCCGCACGAAAAGCCACGCGTGCCGCCGCTCGCAAAATTCGAATGCGAAAGAAATCTGGACAAACTGAAAGTTCGCAAGCTCTTGAGCGGAGCGGATCATCGACCGAGGTCAAAGATTCGAATCCTTCGACACCTCTACCCACCTCCGCAGCGGAGGTAAAACGCACGCGTTACATAAACGTTCGTGAGCGCTACGAAGTCGAAGACGACGGGCAAGGCTGTACGTTCGTAAGCAAGAGCGGGCACCGGTGCGGATCGAAGAGATTTTTGCAGCTCGATCATGTTCAGCCGTTCGCAAGAGGTGGCGCCAACTCGCGCGAAAATTTGAGATGGATGTGCGGAAGTCATAATCGCGGACGAGCGACAGACAACGTTGAGTCTGCTTAGGCTTTCGCAGGCGCACTCGAGACGAACTCGATCACGTGAACCGTTTCGTCGGTCAGTGGCCACAGGGCGAGCGAAGCCGGCGCTGCGGTCGACTCCGAAAGCCAAGCCGTTTCGTGATCAGTCACCGAGCCACTCGCAAAGACAGCCGATGGCTCTCGTGCGGCGGTGAGCGAAGCGCCACTAGCAGATCCCGAGTAGAGATCGTGATAACTCGCCCAACGACGTCCGGCGAGCGCCTGAAGAAATTCATGCTGCATGTCGGGACCATGGTGACGCGCGATCAAAGGAATTTGCCCGAGCACATTTGAGAAAAGAACTGTCGCCTGCGGATGCCGAGAGAGAAAGCGGTCGAATTCACCAGATGCCTTTGAGGTCCACGGTAACAAATCGGCTCTTGAAACAAACTCCGCGCGAACTCTTCGAGGCAGCCGGCGTTTTAAGACAAAACGAGCGATGGGATCGGGCTCGACAAAAATGACGCGCGAAAAACCCGCGAACAGATCGAGAGGAAGTGTCCAGCCGGCGCTTGGACCAAAAACGATCAGCTCATTCGTATGACCAAGCACGGAGTCGACACAAGGCACGACACCGGCCTGCGCAAGCCAAGGCTCAAGCCACGCTCGAACTCGCGCTCGAAACGGAGCCCACGACGTGCGGTAACGTCGTCGCGCGATCAAATGGTAGAAGACTCCGCCTGTCGCGGAGAAGGCAAAACGCATAGACTCATGCTATCAAGCGACGCCGCGTTTCGCGCGCGCGGGAGCGAGCGCTGAGATGAAGACGCGGCCTTGGTCGGTGCTAAGCGCAACCGAAACTCCGGGGATCCGAGAGATTTCATATGACCGAACGGGGTCTGACAAATCCGTGACCGTCATCTCGGCGAGGCGTGGGGGTTGGCCGAAGACCGAGATCAGGGCTGGCCCGGCATTTTCGATGATGAGCCCTGCGCACGCTCGCGCCAGAATTTCGATGTTCATGGCGCCCCATTGATCTCGTCGGGAGGCGAAATAAACAGACTTCATTTGCAGCAAGAACGAGCGGTCAAACGCGAAGCACATGCGTGTTTGCATCATGCCGGTCGTCAACGTCACTCCAACTACGATATCACCGGGAAATTTGTCGCCGGATTTTCGAACTGAGGGCGGAACGACGTTGATCGCTCCGAGACGCGATTCCTGGCACAGAACGGCGCGCATGGATTCCGCGAAAGGGTTCAGCATGTGGATCGGAATTCGTTCATCCATGCGGCCGAGTTTGATCTCGCGCAAGACCATTTGGGACAGCGCGACTGGATCAAACGGTTTGGGAACCGCGCGAACGCCCTGGAAATCGGAGAGGAAGGCCTCGTCGATTCCCGCGGAGACGACGACTGTGGGGGTGTTTGCGTTTAACGACTCGCCGAGCAGGACGCGAATCAGCTCTTGGCCCGAGGTGCGTGGCATATTCAGATCGGTGACGACGCAATGAAATTCTTGTCGGCCGGCAAGTTGAATCGCCTCGCGGCCATCGCGCGCTTCGACGACGGTCAGCGCGAGATCGGCGCTCTCGGCTTTTAACGACGAAACGATCATCTCCCGGATATCGTCATCATCTTCGACAACAAGCACAAATTTCGTGGCGTTCATGGCTAAATGATCTCATCTCCAACTGTCCGCTTCTCGTCATAAACAGCTAGAGTGCTGGACTGAGCCGGCCCATCATGAGACTGAAAATGAAAAAGCACTTGCGCTATCGAAGGTTGAACAAATGAGTAAAGCTTTTGTAAACGAAAACGCCGACGTCCCAGAAGCAGACGACGAGAACGAAGACGGCCCCAGTCTTCCGCAAGGCAAGAAGAACTACATCACCACCAAGGGTCTTCAGCGTTTGAAAGAGGAGCTGCACGAACTCTTGAACGTCGAACGACCGAAAGTCGTCGAAGTCGTCGCGTGGGCGGCATCGAACGGCGATCGCTCAGAGAATGCCGATTACCAATACGGTAAGCGCCGCCTTCGTGAGATCGATCGTCGTATCCGTTTTTTGAACAAACGAATCGATGCAGCTGAAGTTGTCGAAC
>CAJYIL010000479.1 GCA_913774795.1 Pseudobdellovibrionaceae bacterium | reverse complement strand
GCTGAGTGGACGAGTTTGGTGAATGATAACTGTGTCACCAATCTTCGCCGTGTTGTTTTCGTCGTGCGCTTTGAAGACCGAGCTACGGCGCATGAATTTGCCGTATTTTTTGTGACGGACGAGACGGTAAATCAAAACCGAGATCGTCTTGTTCATTTTATCGGAGACGACTTCGCCTTCAACTTCAACGCGTCCGCCGCGAGCTTCTACTGACGCGTTCGCGCCGGCTGCAGGAGCCGCTTTTTTAGCGGGAGCCGCAGTTTTTGTAGCAGTAGCTTTTGCCATCGCTATTAACCTTTCACGGCTTTAGATTTAGCCGCTGTGTTCGATTTTGCTTTTGCTGTCGCAGCTTGACGGTCTTCACGCGATGCTTTTGACAACGGCGCTTTTCCCGATTTTGCTGCCATCGCTGTCTTGAGACGAGCGATGTCGCGACGGTTGTTGCGAATCTCCATTGGATTCGCGAGCTGACCGAGCGAGTTCTTCATTTTCGCTTCAAATACTGTGACTTGAAGCTGAGTGACTTTCTTTTGGATCTCTTTTGCGGCCAAGCCGGAAATGTCTTTGAAGTTCATGAGGACTACTCCCGTGCCAGGAACTTGGTTGCGAATGGCAATTTGTGCGAAGCCAAACGGAAGGCTTCAGCGGCTTGCTCTTTCGTAACGCCGTTGATTTCGAAAAGGACCGTACCAGGCTTAATAACCGCAACCCACAATTCAGGGTTACCTTTACCCGAACCCATCCGGACTTCGGCTGGCTTCTTCGTAACAGGTTTGTGCGGGAACGCGCGAACCCAGACTTTACCACCACGCTTGACCGAACGAGAGATCGCGATACGCGATGCTTCGATTTGGCGAGCCGTGAGCCATCCGTCAACCATCGACATCAAGCCGAAGTCGCCGAACGCAACTGTGTTGCCGCGAGCCGCGAAACCAGCACGTTTTCCTTTGTGCTGCTTACGGTGTTTTACACGTTTAGGACTTAGCACGACCAGCCTCCTCAGCTTCTTTTTGCGAAAGGACGTCGCCTTTGTAGATCCAGACTTTTACGCCGATGATTCCGTACGCTGTGAGCGAACGAGAAACACCGTAATCGATGTCGGCGCGGAGAGTGTGGAGAGGGACGGACTTCTCTGTGTACCACTCGGTACGCGCGATTTCCGCGCCATCGAGACGGCCAGCAACTTGAACTTTAATACCGCGAACGCCACCGCGGATCGCAGCTGCCATCGCCTTCTTCAAGGCACGGCGCCAAGAGATACGCTTTTCAAGCTGGATCGCGATGTTTTCAGCAACGAGCTGAGCATCGACGTCTGGCTTACGTACTTCTTGAATGTTGATGAACACTTCGTTCGGCGTGAGGCGCTGAACGTCAGCTTTTAACTGATCGATGCCCGCACCTTTTTTGCCGATAACAACGCCTGGGCGTGCTGTCGAAATGATGACTTTTACTTTCTTCGCAGCGCGCTCCATCTCAACGCGAGCAACGCCTGCGTGACGGAGTTTTTCCTGCAAATACTTACGGAGTTTGAAGTCTTCGTGGAGGTTCTCTTGGTACAGAGGACCTTTCGCGTACCAACGCGAGTCCCATGTACGGATCACACCTGTTCTAAGACCAATCGGATTAACCTTCTGTCCCACTGATTACCTCTCGTCCAAAACTAAGTTGAAGTGGCATGACTTCTTTTTGACCGGTGTCGCACGGCCTTGAGCGCGTGGACGGAATCGGCCGAGAGAAGGACCCATGTCTACAGACAACGTCTTGACGAAGAGGTTGTCGATATCGATGACTTTCTTTTGTTCTGCGTTTGCCACTGCCGACTGAATGAGTTTCTTCAGGTGGAGAGCTGGCTTTTGCGGCATGAACGAAAGGATTTTCATCGCTTCGTTCACGTCTTTGCCGCGAACCATGTCTGCAACGATGCGTGCTTTTTGCGCGCTCAAGCGGACGTTTCTAAGTTTCGCTGATACTTCCATTACTCATCAACCTTTCGACGGCGCTGATTTGCCAGCTTTTTTGTCGCCGTGACCCATGTACGTGCGAGTCGGAGCGAATTCACCGTATTTGTGACCGATCATTTGATCAGTGACATAAACCGGAACAAATTTCTTCCCGTTGTGAACTGCGAACGTCAAACCCACGGCTTCAGGGAGAACCATCGAGCGACGCGACCAAGTCTTAATGACTTTTTTGTCGCCCTTCTCAACAGCTGTGAGGATCTTCTTGAGAAGGTGATCATCAACAAACGGACCTTTTTTAATTGAACGTGCCATTGATAATTCCTCTTACTTCCGACGCTTAACGATCTGAGCGTCAGTGCGTTTGTTGTTACGAGTCTTGTAGCCCTTCGAAGGTTGACCCCACGGAGTGACCGGGTGGTGACCTTTACCGACGCCCTCACCGCCACCGAGTGGGTGATCGACTGGGTTCATCGCCATACCGCGGACTGCAGGGCGCTTGCCCTTCCAGCGGTTACGACCGGCTTTACCGAGATTGATGTTTTCGTTGTCTGTATTGCCCACTTGACCAATCGACGCCATGCACGTCGAGAGGATTTGGCGAACTTCACCCGACGGGAGACGAACTTGGCAGTATTGACCAAGTTTCGCCGCAAGCGTCGCGCCTGTTCCGGCACCGCGAGCGATTTGCGCGCCTTTGCCTGGACGGAACTCAACGTTGTGGATCGTCGTACCAACCGGGATCGACGCCAATGGAAGCGCGTTACCTGGTTTGATATCGGCTTGTGCCGATGCGATGACTTGGTCACCGACGTTCAAACCGATTGGCGCGATGATGTAAGCGCGCGAACCGTCGACGTACTGGATGAGAGCGATGCGAGCCGTGCGGTTCGGATCGTACTCAATCGCCGTGACCTTCGCCGGAACGTCAAGTTTCTGGCGTTTGAAGTCGATCGTGCGGTAACGACGCTTGTGACCGCCACCTTGGTGACGGATCGTGATTTGGCCGTGGTTGTTACGCGCGGCTTTCTTCGACATTTTTTCTGTCAAAGATTTTTCTGGCTTCTTTTTTGTGAGCTCCGAGAAGTCGAAGCCTGTAGCTCCACGACGACCCGGGCTGCGTGGGTTATAAACTTTGATACCCATGTGCTTACGCTCCCTCGAAGAGGCCGAGTTTTTCGCCCTCTTGCAGTTTCACGAGCGCTTTTTTCCAGTGCTTAGGTGCGCCAAGGCGCATTTGCTTACGGAAGAAGCGACCGCGGCAGATCATAGTGCGAACTGTTGCGACTTTAACGCTGAAGTTCTTTTCGATCGCTGCTTTGATTTCGTCTTTAGACGCCGACAATTCGACTTCGAATGCGTATGTGTTCGCATCTTCAGCGTGGCCCGCGTTCTTTTCAGAGATAAGTGGTTTCTTGATAACTGATTTCATTACTTCTCCACTCCACAACGGCTGAGGATGCGATCCATCGAAGCCTTTGTGACAACCGCTGCGTCGTACTTGAGAAGATCAAATACGTTGAGACCATCGACCGAGTAGTAACGGAACGATTCGAGGTTGCGAGATGCGCGCTCGAAAGTCGCGTCAGCTGCTGCGTCGATCAAAACCGCTTTCTCGAGGCCGAACGCCTTCAAGCGCTTCGCGAGTTCTGCTGTTTTACCTTGTGATGTCATATCGTCGACGACGAAGAACTTGCCCGAGCTCTGCAAGTAAGAGAGCGCCGTGCGGAGACCCGCTTGCTTCACTTTACGTGGAAGCGTGTAGCTGAAGTCGCGCGGCGCTGGACCGAACATCGTACCGCCGCCTGGATTGAGCGGTGAACGAGTCGAACCTTGACGAGCGTTACCTGTCCCTTTTTGTTTGAATGGCTTCTTACCGCCACCCGAAACGAGACCTTTTGTTTTCGTCATTGCTGTTCCCTGGCGACGGCAAGCGAGCTGCCAACGAACAACAGTGTGGAGAAGATCTTTGCGAAGCGGCTGTTCGAAAACAGCGGCTGGCAATTCGATCTCGCCAACTTTCTTTTTATCCCAATTGAGAATTTGTGCGTTAGCCATGGATTATTCCTTCACCAGCTTAACGAGTGTGTTGCGGGCGCCTGGAACTGGTCCCTTGACCATGATGATTCCTTCGCTCGCGAGGACGTCGACGATACGAACGTTACGAACCGTAACGGTGTCGTCACCGACGTGACCTGGGAACTTCTTGCCCGGCATAACACGGCCTGGCCAAGTACGGTTACCCGACGAGCCCGGTTGACGGTGGAATTTCGAACCGTGCGATGCAGGACCGCCGGCGAAACCCCAACGGCGAACTGAACCGTGGAAGCCTTTACCTTTTGAACGTGATGTGATGCGAACTGTATCGCCCTTCACCAACGAGTCGATCGAGATACGAGCGCCGACAGTGATGTCTGCACCGACTTCGTCTTGGCGGAATTCAGCGATGTGGTAAGCGCCGTTTTCGAAACCGGCTTTCTTGAGGTGGCCTTTTTCGGCCTTCGATGTGCGAACCGCTTTTTTCGCGTGTCCTGCAACTTGAACAGCTGTGTAGCCGTCCTTTTCTTGCGTCTTCACTTGAGAAACGACCCATGTGTCCATCTTAAGAACGGTCACTGGGATCTGCTCCCCGTTTTCGCCATAAACTTGGGACATTCCCAGTTTGTGAGCGAAGATTCCGTTCAACTTAACGCCTGCTGCGCCAGCGGTTGCTTTTTTCTCTCCGTCAGCACCCGCCGTGCTGTCGGTAGTTTGTGTATCAGCCATTCATTACTCCTAAAGTGGCTTTGCTTATGCTTGTGAAAGCTTAATTTCTACGTCTACGCCGGCCGAGAGATCGAGTTTCATCAACTGATCAACGGTTGCTTGCGTCGGTTCCAAGATGTCGAGCATGCGCTTGTGAGTTCGGATTTCGAACTGCTCGCGCGACTTCTTATCGACGTGTGGCGAACGGAGAACTGTATATTTATTGATGCGTGTCGGGAGCGGAATTGGTCCCGCAACACGCGCGCCAGTGCGGCGAGCTGTATCGACGATTTCACGAGTCGATTGATCGAGAAGCTTGTGATCGAATGCCTTCAAGCGGATGCGAATCTTCTGGCTCTGCATACTACAACTTTCTTTTTCAGCAACCGTTGGGCGTGGACCTTCGGGAGCTGGCTAGTTCTACAAATACGTCGTGGGCCAGAAACCGAGGATCCTTCGATTTTCAAAGACGATCGCAACCTATACACCCCTCTAGAGAAAAGGGCGTACGAAATCGCATTTTGGCGTCACGAGTCGGCCAATATGCCGAGGGGCGAGCGATGTTGTCAAAAGTTTTTAATTTCAGCGACAAGAATTTTTTTGGGTCGACCAAATGCCCATTCTCCTAGGGGAAACGGACTTTCGAGGAGTCGACGAAACTCCGCCAAACAGCCTCGTTTTCGGGCTGTTTTTAGTGAGTCAGGCGGAGGAATTATGTTCCAGCGCCGCCAAGTGCAACACATTCGAATGAGGCGCCTGGGTCTCAGGGGCAAGCGATTTGGTTTTGCTCAACTTCGGTACCCGAGTGCAGGCACCGTGGAGAATTCGGAAAAGTAAGGATTACGTGTCGGAGGGCGCCTTAAAAGCGGCCCATTCGCGTGAGAATCTCTTGGGAGATCTTCGGAGGCACGACCGAGTACTGTTTGAACTCCATCGTGAAGGTACCGCGGCCTTGCGTGAGAGACCGCAAATCGGTCGCGTAACCGAACATCGATGCGAGCGGAACTTCAGCGTCGACGACCTGCCCGCCCCGTTTCGCACTCATCGAGTGAACCTTGCCTCGGCGCGAGTTGAGATCACCGATGACTCCGCCCATAAACTCATCTGGCGTGACAACTTCGACTTTGAAGACCGGCTCGAGAAGAGCTGGGTCGGCGTTGCGACCAGCTTCGCGGAAAGCGTTGGCGGCTGCGATTTTGTAAGCCATCTCGTTCGACGTTTCGATGTTGTACTCGGCGTTCAGGAGAGTCGCGGTGAAGTCCATCATCTGGTAGCCCGCGAGAACGCCGTTCTCGAGGGATTCGCGAATGCCTTGTTCGATCGGCGCCAGGAATTCCTTCGGAAGTTTTCCCTCAGGCAATTTATTGACGAACTTAAAGCCCTCGCCACGACCTGCTGGCTCGAGTTCGATGACCGCGTGGCCGAATTGGTTTTCACCGCCGACTTGGCGCTCAATGCGACCTTCGGCTTTCGCTTTCTTGCCGATCGTTTCGCGGTACGTGACTTGAGGCTTACCGACGTTCGCTTGCACTTTGTGTTCGCGCATCAAGCGATCGACGAGAATCTCCAGGTGGAGTTCGCCCATGCCGGCTAAAAGCGTTTGGCCTGTTTCGGGATCTGTTCTGAGGCGTGATGATGGATCTTCGCGGAGAAGCTTCTCTAAGCCTTGCATCATCTTGTCTTGCTCGGCCGACGACTTCGCTTCGATCGCGACCGCAATGACTGGCTCTGGCGGATGAATCGACTCGAGAACCACCGGGTGGCTCACTGGACAAAGCGTGTCTCCGGTCGCCGTGAATTTAAGACCGATCACGGCACCGATATCGCCCGCTTTGAGTTCTTGAATTTCTTCGCGCGAGTTCGCGTGCATCTTCACGAGACGCGAGATGCGCTCTTTTTTATCTTCGCGAGGATTATAAACTTGATCGCCGACTTTGACGGAGCCGGAGTAAACACGAAGGTACGTCAAAGTTCCTGCGAACGGATCGTTCGCAATTTTGTAAGCAAGCGAAACGAGATTCGCATCCCACTCCGTCTTGCAGACGATCTCTTTATCCGGACGCTTCGGATCGTGGCCGATGACCGGAGGCACGTCGAGCGGGCTCGGAAGATAATCGACAACTGCATCGAGCAAAGGTTGAACGCCTTTGTTCTTGAACGCAGCTCCGCAGAAGACCGGGAACACTTTGAGGGCAAGCGTCGATTTGCGAAGCGAAGTCTTCATTTCGTCTTCGCTGATTTCTTCACCCATCAAGAATTTCTCGGTGAGCGCTTCGTCTTGCTCCGCGATTTTCTCGATCATTTGTTCGCGGTACTTCGTCGCCTCAGCCAAGAGGTCTTGCGGAATTTCACGCGAATCGAACTGCGCCCCCTTCGCATCGCCCTGCCAAACGAGCGCTTTGAATTTAACGAGATCGATCACGCCTTGAAGTTGATCTTCGAGACCGATCGGAAGCTGCATGATGATCGGGTTTGCGCCAAGCTTCTCGACGATGGTTTCGACGGAGCCGAAGAAATTTGCGCCGACACGGTCGAGTTTGTTGATGAAGCAGATGCGCGGGACCTTGTGTTTGTCGGCCTGACGCCAAACGGTTTCGGATTGAGGTTCAACACCGTTCACACCGTCGAAGACCGCGATGGCGCCATCGAGAACGCGCAGGCTTCGCTCGACTTCGATCGTGAAATCGACGTGCCCCGGAGTATCGATAATGTTGATTCGATGATCGGCCCAAGACGTGGTCGTTGCCGCGGATGTGATGGTGATCCCGCGCTCTTGCTCTTGTTCCATCCAGTCCATGACCGTATCGCCGTCGTGAACTTCGCCGATCTTGTGCGACTTACCTGTGTAATAGAGGATGCGCTCGGTGGTGGTCGTCTTGCCCGCGTCGATATGGGCCATGATGCCGATGTTGCGCGTGAACTTTAAGTCTTCGAGTTTTGTGGGATCACCAGCTGCCATTTTACTTAAGCCTTCTCAATCAGATTTCGGGACGACCATACTTTAAAAACCGTTTAGGCGTCCATGGTTCTCGCCCGCCCGGAGACCGGTGAGCCAAATAAAAAAGCCCCGGATTTCTCCGAGGCTTTTTCGTTTTGCACGAGAGCTGGAATTACCAGTTGTAGTGCGAGAAGGCTTTGTTCGACTCCGCCATACGGTGGACGTCTTCCTTCTTTTTGATCGCGTTACCGCGGTTGTTGTACGCGTCCATGATTTCGCCCGAGAGGCGCTTCGCCATGTCTTTTTCACCGCGCTCACGAGCGTACTCAGTCAACCAGCGCATCGCGAGAGCGAGACGGCGTGATGGACGAACGTCGACCGGAACTTGGTAAGTTGCTCCACCTACGCGGCGTGAACGAACTTCGATCTGTGGCTTTACGTTTTCGAGGGCTTTCTTGAAGACTGTGATCGAGTCTTCTTCAGTGATCTTTGTTTTGATCTCATCGAGCGCGCTGTAGAACGCCGATTGAGCGGTCGACTTCTTGCCGTCGTACATCATCTTGTTGATGAATTTTGCGACGACGATGTCGTTGTAAACTGGATCTGGGAGAGTTTCGCGTTTTACCGCGCTTTTTCTGCGAGACATTATTTCCTCTGTTTGAAGGTTGGCCCTAAGCTCGACCCTCGCGGCGATCACCTATTTGATCGCGTTTGGGCTTGGCGGACACGCTTCACGTTTCGCCGACCTCGAAATTGAGGCCGTTAATTTTTAAAATGAAAATCGCGAGCCCCAAGTTGTTTTGGAAAGCTCGCGACCCGTTCGCTTAAGCAGCTCGGGCG
>CAJYIL010000478.1 GCA_913774795.1 Pseudobdellovibrionaceae bacterium | reverse complement strand
GAACTCCCTTACTCCATGGGGTCATCTTCAAGAATCGGTCCTGATGTCCGCATCACGGACGTCTCGGGGCTCACCGACTCGTCTTTATAATGAAGATCTTCAAGGCGCTCGCCGACGACGCGAACACAGTCTAAAGGCAGCTCACGCAGTGGGCCGCTCAAATCGAGCCGACTTTGCGAGGCTCTCGCATTTTCCATACAGACTCGCGCAAGTCGGGCCGCGCGGAGATCGGTTGCGCTGGCACGTGTGGGTGTTAGGGCGAGCTCGCGAAAGCATGCGCGCGGGATCAACCGTGCCGCGAGCTCCGCCGCACACTCGGTCTGCGCAAGATCGCGAGCCGAGGTACGGCGTGTTTGAGTGGTGAGCTCATCGAGCGACTTTACAGACAAAAGGTCGTGCAAGTCGCGCTCGCCCGCACGAGACGACGCGTGAATGTTCGCACCCACCAAGGTGCTCACGACCAGACAAAAACTCAAAAGACACTTGTCTCTCATTTCCCTAGCTCCTCGATGAGATGGCGGAGTAACGGCCCGAACAGTAGCAACAGAAATGCCGGAAATTGGAAAAGCAGCAGCGGAACAAGCATCTTGAGCGGAAGCATCTCGATGTGCTCACGAATCTCGAGATCGGAAGCCGCGCAAATCTCTTCTCGGAGCGACTCGAGGTGCGCCGAAATGGATTGTCCAGAGAGGCCGTGCGACAGCACTTCGATTAAAGCGCGTCGATGCGGCGATTTCACATCTCGTAACATCGCGCGCCATTCATGGCCCTGTTCCCACGCAAAAATGAAACGCCGAACGACGACCCCAAACGGATCATCAACAGAAACGATTTGTAGGTAACGAGTGACGGCCGATCGCACGCTCTCGCCGTTGGCGATCGACGATTGAATCTGAATGAGACAACGAAGCGGTGGCGCTACACCTTCCATGTGAGTCTCCGGCCGCCCGCCCACATCCATGCGACACCACAAACGAACAACATCATCGAGAACGAAAGAGCTCGGAGATTTTCGCGGAAGCCGAAATGCCAGCTCATAAACGCGAAAACACACGCGTAAAGCACGCACATGACGAGCGACTGGGCGCGGAGTCGTGCAAGAACTTGTCCCGACCTACGTCGAAAGTCGTCTTCCACCCGAATTTTCTCTCGCAGAACACTCAGTCGGCGCAAAGATGCGTGCGGTTGCTGATCTATGAGACGAAATTCTTCGATCAGTTCGCGTAAGAATGGATCGTTCTGCGACTTTTCTTGTTGTGAAAAAGCAACAACGCTCGCGATCTCAGAGAGTTGAACACGGAGTCGCTGATCGCACTCCGATGCGACTTCGATGAGACTTGCACGGAACGATCGGCCCGATTTCATCTTCAAAATCAGAACAGACAACACCGCAAGTGCGTCGCTTTGAAAAATTCGCGAGCGACGGGAAACGTGCGCGGAGAGCGCGAATGCGAGCATCACGAGAGGAAAAAACAGAGCGCACCAAAGTGCAAAGCGCGATGTTGGCATGAAAAAGATCAGCGCGAGCGTCGATGCAAAATAGGTGGTGCCAATTTTTGTCATGAGCGCTCGATCGATGAGATCACGCGCGATGAAGTGAGTGAATGTCCGGTATGCGAACGTGAATCCGAAAATCGAAAGCAAGAATGCGAACAACATGAGTGAGACACCTCACTCACTCATCAATGCAACGTGTGTGCGATGTTGATGAAGCGGATGAGTGCGTGAAAGCGCGCGCGAATCACATCACTCGATCCAGAAAATCGGACGCATTCAAAAAAAAAGCGCTCAAGATTATTTTTTCTATTGACGATCAGAGTCACACGAGTTGGAATTTAAGCAGGAAGTCTTCTTGTTTAACATTACGGTAAGCTCATCCTAGGAGGATCGACAGATGGCAAAGAAAAAAGCAGCTAAGAAAGCTACGAAGAAATCGGCAGCTAAGAAAACGACAGCTAAAAAAGCTACTCGTAAAAAAGCAGCTAAAAAGCGCTAAGCTTTTGGAGTCGTAAGGCTCTTTTTTAAAGCCCCTCGAGGTCACACTCGAGGGGCTTTTTGTTTTTGGAGAGAGTGCCTCACTCAAGTGATGCTCGTCCGCAAACCCGCCGCCCGCGCGGTTTTCCGGCCCACGCTTTTGGCTACGTTAGAACAAACGAGCCTTGATGCCTTCTTGTTGCAAGAATTTGCGAATAGCCGCTTCATCCATTTTATCGAGTCGCCAAACCAAGCGGTGCATAAGATCGAGCGTTCGCTGAGCCTCAGGCCCCCGCAACTTCGACGTTAAAATGGTGAGGTCGCTCGTCAGAGTATCGACGTTGTTAACGATATGCGTGAATTTCTCGTTCTTCGTCGTCTTTTCAAGGAGGACGAGGGTCTTGTTCACGTTGGTCACGAGAACGTTCATTTTATCGAGCGTATCGGTGATCGAACCCTCGTTTTTCTGGACGAGATCGAGGATTTTGCCCGCCAAACCATAAGATTGAGAGATCAGTTGATCGATTCGCGGAGGATCTTCGCCCCGTACGAGTTGTCCGGGTTCTAATTCCGGTGATGCGGAGGTGCCGGGAGAGACCTCGAGATACTTCTCCCCGATCACGCCGGCCAAGTTGATGAAGAACTTCGAGTCTTGGCGCACCGTCGGCCAAGCCTTTTTGGAGATCGTCGCGGTGATCTTGAGTTTCACCTCTTCGCCGGTTTTCGGCATCTTCAAGCCCGGTTCGAAATCGATCGCGGTGACTTTGCCGACTTCGATCCCCATGACCCGGACTTTGGAGCCGACTTCGATGCCGCCTGCGAAGTTGAATCCGAGTTGGACTCGGTTTGAATCGCTGAAGGGATTGAGCACACCTAGGTAGTAGGCAAACGCCGCGACCATCACGACCGCGACAACGAAAAGAAGACCGACCTTGGTTTCAACTTTCACAAACACACTCCGGCAAATCGACGCTAATAGAAGTTAGTAAACACGTAAGTCAGGCAGAAATCGATCACGATCACCGAAACCGAAGTCGCGACGACGCTGTTAGTTGTTGCAAGCCCGACTCCTTCGGCGCCCGACTGACAACGGAATCCGAAATAACAACTGAATAAAGGAATGACGGATCCGAACGCCGCACCTTTGATGGCAGCGAAGATCAGATCGCGGAAGTGGACGAAGCCCTGCATGGCCGTAATGAATCCGCCGGGCGTGTAACCGAGCTTCCAGGTGCTCACGAGCATCGCTCCATACAAACACACGAGGTTCGCCACGACCGAAAGAACGACTCCGGCGGCGATGCACGCAACGAAGCGCGGAACGACGATAAATCGGATCGGATTAATGCCCAACATTTTGAGGGCGTCGACTTGCTCGGTGATTTGCATCGAGCCGACCTCAGCCGCAAGACCAGCGCCCACGCGAGACGTGATCAGCAGCGCCATCACGACCGAACCGAGTTCGCGAAGGATGAGGAGCGCCGCGAATCCCGGAACAAGTGAGTCATTCTGGATCACAAGCTTCATATGATACGACGATTCGACAATCGTGACGGCCGCCGCCGACGTGACACAAAAGCAAACGATCAAGACCGATTGATTCGCGACAAAGTAAAACTGCTTCAAAGTGTCGTTGAACCGAAATGGCGGAGTGAACGTCGCCATTAGGGTTTGCGCTAGTAGAGAAAGGAAATCGTAAACCGCCGCCCATGCGTCGATGAGCCAAAACCCAAGCATCTCGAACGGATTCCACGTCAAACGTTGCTCGCCGTTCATCGTCCCGCCGCCAAATTTAAAACAGCCTCAGAGATGACACTTGTCACCCAATCCGCAACAACGATCCCGACCATCGTCGACACCGCGGTTGCGACCACACTTCGTCCGACACCTTTGGACCCGCCGGTCGTTGAGTAACCTTTGTACGTGCAGATCGTCGCAAGCAAAATGGCGAAGACGAGACACTTGAAAAGACCTGTTCCGATCGAGAACGCGTTTACGATGGTCGGAACATTTCGGAGATATTCGTCGATATTGATGTGCGCAAACAGAATACCAAGAAGCACCCCGCCGAAAATCGACATCATCAAGCCGACGAGAAGCAGGAAGAATGAAGAAATGATGATGCCGACGATGCGAGGGAGAATGATTTCCTGAAAAGGAGAAGCCCCCAGGCAGCGGATCGCATCGATTTGCTCTGTCACACGCATTGTACCGAGCTCGGCCGAAGTATAGGCGCCCACTTTACCGCTCAACATGAACGCAATCAGAAGCGGACCGACTTCACGAATCGTTGCGCTCGTCGAGAGGCCGCCTAAGAAGCCGAGGGCGCCGAAGTTTCTCACGAGCAATGAGAACTGAACGGTCATCAACGCGCCGACGAAGAAGCCCGCAAGCGCGGTCGTCGAAAGCGACTGCATCGTGACTCGCCAGATTTGAACGAACGTCTCGTGAACCGGAATACCGCGTTTAAAGGCCGTGCGAAACGCTTCGCCGATAAAAAGCATGCATCCGCCGATATCATCGATGATCAGGCGTGCGCCCGAAACGAAGGGAAACGTCATGCGTTCACCGCCTCATCGAGGAAGTCTCGAACGAGAGGATGCGCCGACTGCTTGAGTTCTTCAGGCGTACCTTGCGCGATAATATGACCTTGATCGAGGACCATGATCCGGTCAGCGATCTCAAGAGCGCAGCGCATATCGTGCGAGACGACCATCGATGTGGTCTTTAGAGTGCGCGAGAGATCTTTGATGAGTTGGTTGACGGCCGAAGTCGTCACGGGATCAAGACCGGTCGTCGGTTCGTCGAAAAGCAAGATTTTCGGGCCGACGGCGACGGTTCGCGCGAGAGAGACCCGCTTTTGCATTCCGTAAGAAATTTGGCCCGGCATTTTGTCTTCGACGTCGGCGAGATTCACGAGCTGAAGACATCTCGTAACCCGTTCACTGATCGCGGCCTCATCGAGACGCTCGTGACGTCTGACTCCGAAGGCGACGTTATCGTAGATGGTCATCGAGTCGAAGAGGGCCGGATGCTGAAACACCATTCCGCACTTTTTACGAACAGGAAGATAATCGTCTTCGGGAATTCGTGACACCTCTTGCCCATCGATCCAGATTTCGCCTTCGTCAGGTCTCAAGAGTCCGACGATGTTCTTCAAGAGAACCGACTTGCCGGTCCCCGAAGTTCCGAGAACGAAGAGAATCTCGCCTTCAGCGACATCGAACGAGATTCCCTTCAGAATCGTTCGTGTTCCGAAGCGTTTGACGATGTTCTTAAACGAGATCATCGACTTTGGATTCATGTTTGAATTCATGCTTGCACCGTCAGCGGCCCATCGAGGAGACCGCGAATGAACTGCGCGACGCGCGGATCTTTAAACGCCTGGGTCTCTGCGGGCGATCCACAGTCGATCACTTCTTTATCCACAACCATTAAGATGCGATCGGCCAGTTGATAAGCGCGGTGCATGTCGTTCGTAACTGCCACGACCGTCGATTTGCGTTTATCCCGGAGATCCATGATGAGCTGAACGATCTTTCGCGACGTGATCGGATCAAGTCCCGCCGTTGGGTCGTCGTAGAAAACGATCTGCGGATCAAGAGCGAGGGCGCGGGCGATGCCGAGACGTTTTTGCATGCCGCCTGAAATTTCATCGGGCAAGAGATCTCGGGCGTGAGCGATCCCGACCGCATCTAGAAACCTCTCGGCGACCTTGATCGCATGTCCTTCATCGACCGATGAGCCCGCCACTTCGCGCAAAGGGAACGCGACGTTCTCGACTGATGTCAGAGAATCGAAGAGCGCGTTCTTTTGAAAAAGCATTCCGACTTTTTTCGCGAGTGTTTCTCTCTCTTGGGACGACATCTTTGAGAGATCGTGGCCTTCGATCGAGACCGAGCCACGTGAAGGCGACAAAAGCCCCGCCATCAGCTTCAGGAGAGTCGATTTACCCTGGCCGCTGGGGCCGATCAAGACAACGGTCTCGCCAGGCTCCACCGAAAAAGAAACGTTCTCGAGAACGACATCTCGGCCGAAGGAAAAGCGCACGTTTCGAAGATCAATCGCGGGTGCTGGCACTGCAAGACATTAAATGCGAAGGCCCGTGCTCCTGCAACCACTTAACGAGACGTCCAGCGCCACCCCCGTCGAAGATTTCGACAGCTAAAACGTGCCCTATTCGCCCTCGAGGAGGCGCCAATATTGAAGTGTTATGCGGGTGATGAAAACACTCCTCTTCACTCTCACGGTTTTGATGTCGTTCCACGTTTCGGCCGCGAACGTTTGCGTCGACATTTTCAAGTCCAAAACCGCAGCGACAGAGCTGTTAGCTTCAGCGTGGTCGACCGACTCAGGTTTTCGGTCTCTGCTGCGAGAGCAAGAGGTCATGGGTCAGGTGAAATCGGTCTACGATAAGCACCTCGAGACCCGCGTTTACTTCACCGCAACTGGCGCTCCGAATGTGCGAGGGCAAATTCCTCGCATCGATCCTGACGCACGAGCGGTGGTCGTCTTCTTTCACGGCTCGGGAACAGCGGCCGGCGGCGGCGTCAATTTCACGGGCGCGATGAACAAGCTTGCGAACATCGGTATCTCGGGCATGAGCTTCGATCTTCCGTTTCACGCTGAAGGCCCTCGTCGAGATCAATTCCGCGATCGTGATTTCTTGATGAAGTGGATCGACGAAGTCTTGAAGCCCGCTGTCGAGAGCGGAAAACCCGTTTACCTCGTTGGCCACTCGTTCGGCCCTGAAATCATCAGTGAGTACCTCTATCACAACCCTCACGCAGTTGCGGGCGCAGCCCTCCTCTCTCCGGTCGGCTTCAATGCGACACTGAGAGCGTGGGAAAAGAATCAGACTTCGCACATGGAATTTGGCGGAGGCGAAGTCGCCGACAACACTCTCGGCGGTCAGTGGGCTGACGGCGTCGGCAAGAAATTCAAATGGACAAAATCAGAAGGCAAAGGTGATCCGACAATCGAGAATCGTTCGTTGCGCGTGGAGATTCTCTCGGGCGACCGCGAAGAGTATGTTCCTGCTCCCGTCGGAGGTAAAAGCGGTCTTCCGATCGGTCGCAACACGTATGATATCGGAGCCGCGATTCGCCCGTTCTTTAAACGCGCGAATATTGTGATCGAGCCAGGCGTGGGTCACATGATTTTCGGGCACAAAGATGCGAGCGGCCAAGACATCGTCTCGCGCACGATCTTTCAGATGATTGAAGTCGACGGTCGGCGCGAGGGCCAGATGGCCCAAGAACTCGCCGAACTCCGAAACGCGCGGCCGCAATGGGTCCAGATGGAAGCGATGCTCGCGCAGAACTCGTTCTTCCAGGCTTACCTGGCTGCGACAAACCAAACGGGCTACGCGCGCGGCCTGATTCGCACGGCGAACAACGATCTTTCATTCAAACTCATGAACTCATTCCGCCAGGAATTGAGCGCGCGTATGAAGGCCATCAAGAAGTGATCAGCTCTGCGCTTTCTCGGCGGAACACAAAGCTCCGTATGATAGTGCTGTCGTTCGACTGTAGCGAGTGTACGCATATATCCTTACACTCGTCTGAGTGCCTGCACATCGACGAGCGATAGCATCCCAACTGGTTCGTAAAATAGAAAACCCACATCTCGCGAAAGACGTGGGTTTTCTATTTTACGAACCAGTTGGGATGCTATCGCTCGTCGATGTGC